>JASJAN010000001.1 GCA_030066985.1 Desulfobacterales bacterium | reverse complement strand
TACCGCTCAGTTATAATGGATGAAAATCATTTTATCGCATTAATTTTCACCCGTTGGTCTTCGCTTTCAGCTTCGCCCCAACAAGCTGGGCGAGTCGGACGCTTCCACCTGTCCGCCTCAGGCGGATTATTCAGAGCGAAGCATCCGCCTGAGGCGGATAGCTTCGCCCTGAAGTGCCTTGCATCTGAAAGCCTCCAACTCATGCAAATTAAGGTACTTGTTTTTCCTTTTTTACCGATGTTTCTTTGGCAGAAGCATCTTCACCGTCTGACAGGATACCTCTTTCTATGAAATCTTTGCTCACATAATCCAGGCCCAGTTCGTCGAGGGTTTCCTTGGTGGGGATCCCGTCATTGTTCCAGCCCTTGAATTTATAATATTCGTCAAGCAGTTTGGTTTCCATCTCAGGGTCCCTGATCTGCCAGTGATCCTCGGGAGGCTTCTCATCGACTCTTCTTAAGCCGCGCCTGATATTCAGGGCTCTGACCAGGTTGCGGTTCCTGCGTCCGATTTCCCATATGGTGTCTGGATCCAGTTCCAGTCCGGTGGCATGGGAAATAAAATCCGGCAAATTATACAGATGATAGGGCGGCCGGCCGCCAAACTGGCCCCTGAACGAAGAAAGGAAGGCGCAGGTTCCGATGGCATCATCAATGTAATGCATGGTCTCATTCCAGTCGGCAATATTGACAGACGCTTCAACGGTTGGATGGCTTCGCGGCTCCCACTCTGAAAACCATTTTTTAAATCGTTGAGGTGCGGCGTCCCAGTTTTTAACAAATTCTTCGCGCTCTTTCTTGTCAGCAATGGGCACCTGGGGAAATGAGCCTTCCACCTGGGTGATGCACATCTTCTCACCGGTGGCGTACATCAGAAAGTAGGGGTAATTGATCATTTTGAGCTTAAGGGGCACCTGCTCAAATTTTTTCATGGTGTTATGATCATATTCCTCGGCCCCCTTACCGATTTGGCGGGCGGCATGATATACCCCGTTGGCCAACGCATCGCCGACCCCTTCGCGTCTGACCATTTTTTCAACCAGGTAGAAAAACCGTTCACCGGAGTCGGACGGAAATTTCGGCAGATCTTTGTCGGTTAAAATCCCGGCTTCATAGAGCTCGATGGCAAAGGCCAGAATCTGGGGCGTGGAAAACCCGTCCAGCCCGTATTCCTGGGTGACGCCCAGGATGTCATAATTAAAATCCAGCTCTTTGTAGGCCGCCATCGCATAGGTCAGCTTGCTGTAGCATTTTAAAAAATAGGTGGGCCGTCCCGGATACGAAATGGCCTGATGGCAATCCTTGGGGCAGTTGTAACAGGCCGTCCATCGCAGCCGCACGCTGTCGCTGATGGCCGCCCACTTTTCTTCAAGCTCCTTGTTCCAGTACCCTTTGATGCGCTCGCGCGCATTGCCCCAGGCAAAATTATTAACATGCCACTCTTCGTCATCCTCGTGCAAAAAAACATCCCCGCAATTGGGGTTTTCATAGATGGACTGGTACATGGGATTGCACAGCTCGAAAAGCTCCGCCGGTTGGGCGACATTGATGTCCCTGGTCCCGCGCACAGCAATGGCCTTTAATTTTTTATCCCCCATGATTACGCCCACGCCTCGCGAGGCGCTTGAGTTGGCGTGCTCGATGGTCGACAGGTAGACCCTGTTTTCTCCGGCCAGACCGATGGCGGCCACTTGGGCATCGGACTCATTCACTTCCGCTTTAATGCATTCACCGGTTTCCAGGGCGCCTTTGCCCTGCAGATGGCTGGCATCCCGGATTTCGACTTTGTCATTGTGGATCCACAAATAGACCAGATCGGAGGCCTTGCCGCGGATGATGATTTTATCGTAGCCGGCATGCTTGAGCTCCGGTCCAAAAAAACCGCCGAACAGTGAATGCGAATACAGGTTGGTCTGGGGCGAGAAGGTATCAACGGAGGTCCGGTTGGCGCCGGGAACGGGTGTGGATATTAATATGCCCGCACTGAATATCAGCGGATTGTCTGGTGAAAAGGGCTCGACTTCCGGCGGAACCCTGTCCCACAGGATTTTGGCGGCAGTCCCCTGACCCCCGAGGTGCAGCGGGGTTAAATCCGGGTCAGATTCTACGCGCTCAATGCTGCCGCGAGATAGATCAATCTCTAAATTATATCCTGTCTCTGCGTACCTCATTTTATTCCCCTTATAAATTGACTATATGTTTGATGCATCAGAAGACGGCTAGGTAAGATTTTGAAATTATGTGTAATTTTAGTGGCATTCCATTACGGCTATAAATTAACTACAATATAGCTACAAAATAGCCACATAAAAAACATTTATAGGCGGTTCCCTAAAATTTGTCAAGGAAAAACTCCGCTTTAAAGCGCATCCGCCTATGCCTGGCTAAGCTGTGATGAATGCAAATATGGATCATTATAAATCTATGTATTGTTGTTTTTCGGCTTTATTGCCCTTTAGAGACGTCAAATGGCCGTTTTCTGCGCTAATTTGACAATAACCGATGCAAACCATATGTTGAGTTTTCTGTGACCGCTGTATTTTTTGTTGACCTCATACATGCTGTTTTATATTTATCTTCGAATCCAGCGGGTAAAGTCCCAATGATTCATTTTCCATATGGAGCCCTTTTGCCATGGCATCTGCATCCTCTAAAAAAGTCATCTATGCAGCCTTGATCGGAAATGGTCTGATTGCACTGACAAAATTTATTGCTTTTTTTCTGACCAAAAGCTCGGCCATGCTGTCTGAGGGGGTTCATTCGGTGGTCGATACCGGCAATCAGGTACTGCTGCTTTACGGGTTGCACCGTGCCAAACGTCCGGCCGATGAGCGCTTTCCCTTTGGCCACGGCAAGGAGGTTTATTTTTGGGGTTTTGTGGTGGCGATTACCATCTTCACTATTGGTGCGGGGGTTTCCATTTATAAAGGCGTCCACCACATTTTACATCCCGTCCCCATCGAAAATCCAACGATCAACTATGTTGTGCTGGGCTGCGCCCTGATATTTGAAGGCGCGGCCTGGTATTTTGCCTTTGCTGAATTTACCAAAGCCAAGGGAAAATGGGGCTATTTCGAAGCGGTGCAAAGGGGCAAAGACCCTTCCATGTTCGTGGTTCTATTTGAAGATTCTGCCGCCATGCTGGGTATCATCGCGGCTTTTATTGGGATTTTTCTAAGTCAGATTACGGGAAATTATGTATACGACGGTATTGCATCGGTGGTGATCGGATTGATTTTGGCAGGGACGGCCGTTTGGCTGGCTTATGAAATCAAGGGATTGCTGATCGGTGAAAGCGCCCCGCCCGAAATCGTCAACGGAATAAAAGAAATCGCGAAATCTTATCCCAAAATAAAACACGTCAACGAGGTCTTGACCCTGCACATGGGGCCTGAATTTGTCCTGCTGAATCTCAGCGTGGACTTTGCCGATAGCCTTTCAGCCGGTGATGTTGAAGATACGATTTCCAGGCTGGATCGCCACATCAAACAAACCTACCCCAAAATCAAGCGCGTCTTTGTCGAAGCCGAATCCCGGCGGGATACGGCTGCTGTTGTTCAATGAACCGCAGATAACACCGATTTAAAAAACAAAATCAATTATCCACAGATTACGCTTACCGGTCGGCCCGTTGAGCTGGTTAAGCCCGTTGAGCCCGAAAGAAGAGGAAAGCCGCTTAGTTTTTACTTTTTAAACCGGCCAACCGGCAACGGGCTCAACCTTTAGTAATTTTTGCGTTCGCGCTCCATGTCGCGCTTCTCATCGCGGCGCTTGATGGCCTCACGTTTGTCATATTTGCGCTTTCCCTTGACCAGGGCCAGCAGGATCTTAACCCTGCCGCCCTTAAAGTAAAGTCGTAGCGGTACGAGGGTGTGACCCTTTTCATTGACTTTGCCGTAAAGTCGCTTGATTTCATATTTGTGCAACAGCAGCTTGCGCGGCCTCAGCGGGTCGTGGTTGTCATAATAAGCGAAGGGGTAGGGGGCAATATGCAGCTGGTAGACAAATACTTCACCGTTTTTAATGCGGGCATAGGAATCCTTAAGGTTTGCCTGTCCCATTCGCAATGATTTGACCTCGGTGCCTCTGAGCTCCAGGCCGGCTTCGTATTCGTCGACGATAAAATAATTACGGCGGGCTTTGCGATTCTCAGCAATGATTTTGATGTGCTCTTTTTCCAAAATAGCAAAATCGCTTTTTTTATTGGCCTTAGATAAAGTATAGATCTACTCGTTTTAGTATTTAGACAGGATTTACAGGATTATTTAGGATCATTCTTTATCTTTCTCACTTCCCGGATGGAAGTGAGAAAACTCAATCCGCTTTCAGCGGAATATTTATTGCTTTGGTAAGGCCGGCCAATGATTCAGAAAATTATAGTCGTGCAAATTCAGCAACCACGTAATTATGAGTACGTTGTCATTCGCCGAAGGCGATTGTGTATTTTCAGTTTCTTCTGGAAACTGAAAATGGAAATTAAAATCTTGTAAATCCTGTAAATCCTGTCATAAAAAATGCCGACCATCCAAACCCTGAACCTTGAACGCGGAACCCTCTACTCAGAATACACCTGCTCTGCTAAAATGCTGCCGTAAGTTTCTTTGATCAGCTCAAAGGTACTTTTGGCGGTGGTTTGTTTAAGTACTTCCTTTAAAAAAAAGCGGGTATCTGCCACATTCATGGCCCGAATCACCCGTTTGATATCCGGTATGGTTTGAGGGTTCATGCTGAGCTCATCCATTCCAATGCCCAATAGAAGCGGGATGTGATGAGGTGTGCCGGCCATTTCACCGCACATAAAAATCTTGATTTCCTTTTCGCGGGCGACATCGGCGACCTGCTTAAGCATCCGTATAATGGCCGGGTCAAGGGGTTGGAAGAGATGAGCCACCTGCTCGTTGCCGCGGTCGATGGCCAGCGAGTACTGAATCAAGTCATTGGTTCCGATGCTGAAAAAATCCACCTTGTCGGCGATCACGTCTGCCATTATCACCGCTGAAGGCACTTCGATCATGGCGCCGATCTGAATATCGCGGTTGTACGGCAAGCCGTCTTTTTCCAGCGATTCAGCCGCCTCGTCCAGCATCCGGATGGCTTCGCAGAGCTCAAAGTAAGTGGATATCATCGGAAACAAAATACGGACATTGCCATATGCGGCTGTTCGGAGAATCGCCCTTAACTGATCTTTAAACACCTGCGGTTTTCTGAGGCAATAGCGGATGGCTCGCAGACCCAAGGCCGGATTGGTTTCCTCTGAGTTGAACTGATTGGTTAAGGCTTTGTCACCATTGATATCGAGGGTGCGGATGGTGACCGGTTTGGGGTCCATGACCTCAACCACATCTTTGTATTTATCCAAGAGCTCATCTTCGCTGGGGAAATCGACACGGTTGAAATACTGAAACTCTGTGCGGTACAAACCGATACCGTCACCGCCGTAGTTGAGCAATGCAAATACTTCCTCGGGCAGCTCGATGTTGCCCATCACCGCCAAACGGACACCGTCAGTTGATTCTGCCGGTGCTTTACTCTCACGGGTGATGACCGCTTTGTATTCTTCATAATTGATTTTGCGTTCTTCATATTGAACTAAGGTGTCTTCGGTCGGATGGATAATAACAGTACCGCTATTGCCATCGACAATGATGAGGTCATCACTGCGAATTGAGGCGCTGGCTTTTATTAATCCGACTACGGCAGGTATCTCTAAACTGCGCGCGATAATACCGGTGTGCGCTGCTTTTCCACCACGGTCGGTAATAAAGCCCATCACCCGTTCCAGGTTGATCTGGCTGGTTTCAGCCGGGGTCAGGTCATGGGCCACCAGGATGACACGTTTGTCGATGGCTGCGATATTGACCTTTTTGGCCCCGACAAGGTTGTGCATAATACTGTCGGCCACCTGGACGACATCAGTTGAACGCTCTTTTAGATAAGGGTCGGTCATACTCTGGAAAACTTCGATCAGGTTCGATACGACTTTTTTAAGGGCCCATTCGGCATTGACGCTTTCCTGTTTGACAGTTTCAATCGTGCGGCCGTAAAGCATTTTATCTTTGAGCAAGGCCATATGCGTTTCAAGGATATGGGCATGCTGCAATTCTTCAGGGCTTTTCTCGACAATTTTGCGCAGCTCGTCCCGTGATTTTTTGACAGCCGCCTTAAAGCGTTTGATCTCTTTTGCCAGATCTTTGGCCTCGACATGATATTTTTCGACGACTTCGACACCTTCACTGTCTACCAGGTAGGCCTTACCAATGCAGATTCCCGGAGAGGCATTGATTCCTTTAATAACGATTTCTTTGGTATCTGTTTCCATTAGATCAGCTTATTCTCCAAATCCGCTTTCAACCAATTTTGTGATGGCCTGCAGGATTTGAATATCGACTTTGTTTTCTATGCCTATGGTAATACGCGTGCCCTTTTCACATGCCAATGTCAGGATATCCACAATGCTGGCGGCATCGGCTTTCTGGTCACCTTTCATAATCCAGACCGACGTCGTCGCTTGATTGGCGAGCTCAGCGATTTTGGCAGCCGAACGCGCGTGCAAACCGAGTTCATTGATGATGGTGACTTTGCGGGATAGGTTTGATTGTCGGCGCGACATATAACCAATATTATAAGAATTTTGGCAAATTATCAAAATATCAATATATGTCAATTTGAAAACATTGACAAGACTGGAATTGGCTGTTAAGGTTTTTCTGATATTGATTACAACCAATTGAAATTAATATAAATTAATCAACAATTACCCTAAGAACAGGAAGGATTGGGCCATGTCTGAAAAAGTATTGATTTTTGGCAAGGATGCCTGACCCTACACGAGGGCAGCTCGTGAAGCGTATGCCAAGGGCAACAAGAAAGTCGAATATCTGAATATCATATCTGATCCCGATCAACTCGACGTTATGCTGGAACATTCCAATGGGGCACGTAAAGTACCGGTGATCGTCGAGGATGGAGAGGTTACCATTGGTTTTGATGGGGGGACGTGAGGGGTCTAAATTTGTTCAGCTGGAAGCTGAACAAATTCGTTATTGGTTATTGGCCGCTGACGACTGGAACACAGGGGGGTGCCCCTCTGCAGGAACAGGTACCCGTCATTTGTGTAATAGGAACATTTTGAAAACAGCCGAGGACGAGGACAATAAAACCCCTCAACTTTCGTCCTCGTCCTCGAAATCTAAACTCACAAAATTTTCAAAAACCTTATGACGCAAGAAACCAGCCGCAAAAAGTAAGAAGCGGTAGGGAAATTGAATTTTAGAAAGCCGACCGGCATCTTCTAATCCTATTGTGAGTGCCATGTTAAAAACCACGTCCAAGCAAGCGTCAAGAGACAAATCGCAGGTCACCCTAACACAGCTGGAGCAGGAAATCCGGTTGTTGAGGGAGGCCGAGGAGGCGCTTCGTCGTCAAAATGAATACCTGACGGCGTTGCATGAAACTTCGCTGGGGCTCATAGACCGTTTGGACAAAGAGGAGTTGCTCGAGACGATTTTAGAGCGTGCGGCACGGCTCAGTGGTACAGAACATGGCTATATCTACTTGCTCGAGCCCGGTGATGCGCAAATGCAAATTCAGGTGGGCATGGGTTTTTTTAAATCCCAGCTGGGGTTGCGGGTTAAACCAGGTGAGGGCATGGGCGGTAAGGTCTGGCAGAGCGAAAAACCATTGCTGGTCGATGACTATCACTCCTGGGAGGGGCGGTTAAGCGATAGATCATTGGATCAGCTTCATTCGGTGGTCGGGATACCGCTTAAATACGGTAGCCGGGTCCATGGTGTTATCGGTCTGGCAAGTGTCGAGACAGACAAAAAATTTCATGCAGAAGATATTGCCATCCTGGGCCGTTTTGCTGAGCTGGCACTGGTGGCGCTTGATAAAGCGCGCTTATACGCTGACGTTCGACACGAGCTGGCCGAGCGCAAACGCACCGAAATAACCCTGCGTGAAAGCGAAGAGCGCTATCGACTGCTGCTGGAATCTTCCCCGGATCCGATTGTGGTCTACAATATGCGCGGCCGGGCCACTTATGTAAATCCGGCCTTTGAGCAAACCTTCGGTTTTTCGAGTGATGAGGTGTTCGGCAAGACCATTGATTTCGTCCCCGAGGAAAGCTGGCCGGAAACCCGGGAGGCCATTGAAAATATGCTCAGTGGTAAAAAAATTCATCTGTTTGAAACCCAGCGCCTGACCAAAGACAGCCGGGTGCTGGATGTTCAGATCAGTTCAACGCTTTACCGGGATCAGGCGGGCAAACCGGTGGGCAATATTGTGATTCTGCGGGATATCAGCGCTCAGAAGAAGGCTAAAAAGGTCTTGCAGGAATATCACGATCAATTAGAGGAGCTGGTGGCCGAGCGAACCGCAGAGCTGGCCAAAACAAACCGCCAGCTGGAGTTGGAAATAGAAGAGCGCAAAAGAGCCGAGGAAGCTTTGCGCAAAAGAGAAGTGGAACTGGAGGCCCAATCCCATCACCTCGAAGAAGTGAACACCGCCCTTAAGGTTCTTTTAAAGCAGCGCGAAGATGACAAAAAGGAGCTCGGCGAAAATGTGCTGTCAAATGTCAAGGAATTGATCAGCCCTTATCTTGACAGATTAAATAAAAGCCGCCTCAACACAGACCAAAAGACGCTGATCAATATCATGGATTCTAATCTGGAAAATATTATCTCACCTTTTATCAGCAAACTGTCTTCAAAATATTTTAATTTCACCCCCATGGAAATAAAAGTCGCCAACCTGGTTAAAGAAGGCAAGACCAACAAGGAAATCGCGGAGCTGCTGTGTCTATCCAAAAATACCATATTATTTCACAGACATAACATCCGCAGTAAACTGCGCCTGAAAAACAAAAAAATCAATTTGCGATCCCATCTTTTGTCCTACGATAAATAGTGGTTATTACCCGCTATTTTACTGCTATTTTATCAACTTGACATTCTTCTCCTTTGCGGTATGTTTAGCGTCGTTGGTTATTCATTTCAATATCTTATATTACCGCCCAATATTATTGATAAACTCGTGGATGCTGTTGGGCTCTATTATTCTCTTGACTAAAGCACAGATACATTATAGCTAAGTCATTTTAATCATAAACCGTTCAAGCAAATGAATTGCATTCATTTCTTCTAAGTTATTCCGGCCAGGAAAAGACGTTTTCTAAACTTGAAATAGCGGGGGGTTGATGGCGACATTAAAGGTAGACGATGTCACGCTTACATTTGGCGGGCTGAATGCTTTATTCGAAGTCAGTCTGGATGTTCAACCGGGGCTGATCACCTCAATCATCGGCCCCAACGGCGCCGGCAAAACAAGTTTATTGAACTGTATTTCTGGATTTTACCATCCGACATCGGGTGACATCTTCTACGGTGATCACAAACTCAACAAAGCCTCACCGCACCAGGTTTCCATTATGGGAATCGCGCGCGCTTTCCAGAATATCGAATTGTTCAGCGGCATGACGGTTTTAGATAACCTCATGTTGGCCCGGCATAAAGACCTGCACTACAGTCTCTGGAATGCGATCTTCTATTTTGGCAAAGCCTCCCGGGAAGAATCGCTAAACCGCCAGTATGTCGAAGAGGTCATCGATTTTATGGAGCTGGAGGCTTACCGTAAGAAAACGGTCGGCAGCCTGAGCTACGGGATCCAAAAGCGCGTAGAGGTGGCGCGGGCCCTCACCCTGGCACCCGAATTGCTTTTGCTCGATGAGCCCATGGCGGGTATGAATATCGAAGAAAAAGAAGACATGGTGCGATTTATCATCGACATCCAGAAGGAGCGAGATGCCACCGTTGTCCTGGTGGAGCATGACCTGGGGGTGGTCATGGACATTTCAGATCACATCTATGTCCTTGATTTTGGTGAGCTGATCGGCTCCGGATCCCCTGAAGAAATCGTCAAGATTCCCAAGGTTGTCGAAGCATACATTGGAGAAGAATAGCCCTGATGCAAGACAAAAAAGAACTCCTTAAATATACCATTCCGCAGCTCTTACGCTGGCGGGTCAATCAGACCGGCGACAAGGTTGCCCTGCGTGAAAAAGATTTTGGATACTGGAACAATTACACCTGGAAAGATTTTTACGAGCGGGTGCGCAAAGTCGCCCTGGGGCTTGATAAGCTGGGGATTAAAAAGGGAGACAAGCTGGCCCTGATCGGCGACAACATTCCCGAGCTGCTGTTTATGGCCGTTGGCGCCCAGTCCATCGGTGCGGTTTCGGCCGGCATCTATCAGACCAGTCTGCCCGATGAAATTGCCGAACTGATCAATTACATGGACGTTACAGCCGTTTTCTGTGACGATCAGGAACAGGTGGACAAGCTGGTGGAGGTCAAAGACCGCATTCCCCAGGTCCGCAATGTGATCTATGAAGATCCGCGCGGCATGCGCGACTACCGCGCCGACGACTGGTTTATTGAAATTGAAGACCTCTATGAAATCGGCGCCGCAGCTGAGGCCGAAGACCCGCAAAAATTCGACGCCTATATTGATCAGGGAAAGCCTGACGATGTATGCCACTTCTGTTTGACCTCCGGCACCACCGGGCTGTCCAAAGCATCCATGATGACCCACAAAAACTATATCAACATGGGTATTCAGATCACCAAGGTCGATTACCTCTCAAACACCGACGAATACCTTTCGTTTTTACCCTTTGCCTGGATCGGCGAGCAGATGAACTCCTTCGGGGTGGCCATGGCCACCGGCATCACGATTAACTTTCCGGAATCTGTCGAAACCAGCATGGAAGACCTCAAGGAGATCGGGCCCCACTTCATGTTCGGCGCCCCCAGAATCTATGAAACCATTCGCTCGCAAATCTGGCTTAAGATCGATGATTCCTACTGGCTCAATCGCTTCATGTACAATAAATTCATCAAGATCGGCGAAAAGGCGGCCCGCTATCGCATGAGCGGTGAGACCATGCCGGCATCGCTGCGCTTTATGGCCTGGCTGGGAAAGATCCTGGTCATGGATCCGCTGATCAACCAGATCGGGCTGCGCAGGTTGCGGCGGGCTTACACCGGCGGTGCGGCCCTGGGTCCCGAGCTGTTTACCTTTTACCAGGCCATCGGTGTTAACCTGAAGCAGATTTACGGCCAGACTGAAATTACCGGTATTGCCTACATGCACCTTGACGGTGACGTCCGGCCCGATACTGTCGGCAAACCGCTGCCCGAGACCGATTGTAAAATCAGCGAGCAGGGAGAGATCCTGTCGCGCTCTCCTTCAGTTTGTGCGGGCTATTACAAGCGAGACGAACAAACGAAAGAATTGCTGGAGGGGGATTGGCTGCATTCCGGTGATGCCGGATATATCGACGAAAATGGCCACCTGATCGTCATCGACCGGGTCTCCGACGTCATGCACAACAGCAAGGGCGAGATGTTCAGCCCCATGTTTTTAGAAAACAAGCTCAAATTCAGCCCGTATATCAAAGAAGCCGTCATTTTCGGTGATAAGCAGGAGTTTGTGGCGGCCCTGATTAATATCGACCCCATCGTGGTTGGCAAGTGGGCCGAAGACCGCGGGCTATCCTTTACCACCTACATGGATCTTTCCAACAAACCGGAGGTTGCCGAGCTGCTCAAAGAAGCGGTCGTTGACATCAACGCGCGCGCGGAAAAGGCGCATTTTAAAATCAAGCGCTTTGCGGTGCTGTACAAACTGCTGGACATGGATGACGGCGAGCTGACCAAAACCGGCAAGATCCGCAGAAAATTTGTCATGGAAAAATACAAAGACCTGTATGACGCTCTTTATGATGAGAGCGTCAGCAAAAAGAAGGTCGAGGCTTTTTTCCAGTATCAGGACGGCCAGTCCACCACCGTGGAGGCTGAAATGCACTTTTATACCATGGAAGGGGTTTAATGAGCTATTTTTTCCAGCTGGTCATTAGTGGTATCGTGGTGGGCTCCATCTATGCGCTGTCGGCGCTGGGATTCGTGTTGATCTATAAGTCCAGCCGCGTGCTCAACATCGCCCACGGGCAGATCATCGCCTCGGGGGCCTTTATTACCTATGCCCTGACGGTTTGGGTGGGGATCCACATTGCGATTTCATTTATACTGAGCATGATTATCACTTTTTTTCTGGCCATGAGTGTCGAGCGCATATTTCTGCGCCGCCTGATCGGCGAGCCCATCATATCGGTGATCATGGTAACCATCGGGCTGATGTCGATTATCGACGGTATTATCTACATGACACCGTTTGGGTCGGAAAATTTCTCGTTTCCGGAATTTTTACCCAAAACACCGCTGGCCTTTGCGGGCGTTTCCGTTTCCTGGACCCAGCTGGTGGGTGTGATCATCACCTTTATCATGATCGCCGCTTTTACCTGGTTTTTCAAGGCGTCCACTGTGGGCATTTCCATGCGGGCGGTTTCAGATGATCAATTTGCGTCAATGTCCATCGGCATATCGGTGCCCAAGGTGTTCGGTCTGGCCTGGGCCACGGCGGGGTTGAGTGCTGCTGCGGCCGGGGGCATCATCGGCAATATCACGGGTTTGAATTTCGATGTCCTGCACTCATTTGGCATCATCGTGTTCCCAGTGGTGATCGTGGGTGGGTTGGACTCCATTTTCGGGGCGATCGTGGCGGGCATTATAATGGGGCTGATCCAGCAATTTGCTTCCGGCTACCTGGACGGCAACTGGGGGCTTTTCGGGACCGCGGATGTGCTGCCTTATGTCATTTTGCTGATCATTCTGTTGATCAAACCCCATGGTCTTTTTGGGATACACGAAATAGAGCGGGTATAGTCTATGTCTGAAAATCGATGGTTGGCCACCGGCAACTTTTTTACCTCTTATAAGGACGAGCAGCGGATATTCCTGACGCATATTGACCGGGTGGTTTTTATCTGTTTTTTAGTGCTGCTGTTCGTCTGGCCGCTTTTTTTCAAGGTCGGCAATAAATACATGCTGGTCATCGACAGCATTCTGATAGCCATCGTGGCGGTCTATGGCCTCAACCTGCTGACCGGCTTTGCCGGGTTGATATCCATCGGCCATGCCGCTTTCGTGGGGGTGGGGGCTTACACCCTGGCTTCTTTTTCAACCGTTCTGGGCAGCGACCACGTGCTGCTGACCCATTTCTGGCCCCTGATGATTCTGGTCGCCGGCGGGGTCGGCGCGGTTATCGGCGCCATCGTGGGGCTGCCGTCGTTGCGGCTCAAACACCTTTACCTGGTGATCGCCACGCTCTCTTTTCAGATGATTTTTCAGTGGGTCATTAATTTTGCGCAATTTTTTAACCAGGGACAGACCATAGCCATCGGGCGCGTGTTCTGGTTTGCCGGCAAGGTTGCGCGCAAACAGCACTATTTGTTCTGGTACTATGTGATTCTGATCATCGTGGTGATCCTGGGATTTGCGGTTCGCAACCTGCTGCGCAGCAAACACGGGCGCTGCCTGGTGGCCGTGCGCGACAATGACCGTGCCGCCGATGCCATGGGCATGCACCCCGGATTTACCAAAGTGTATGCCTTTGCGCTGTCGGGCTTTTTCGCCGGCGTTGCCGGGGCCCTGCATGCCTATTTGTGGCGGGGGGTGGGTTTTGAGTCCTTTACGCTGCATCACTCCATTTCCTACCTGGCCATGGCCATTGTGGGCGGCCTGGGGACCCTGGTGGGTTCTTTCTTCGGCCCGGCGGCCATTTTGATGCTGGAGCTGCAGGTGGAAAACTTTGCCGAATTTGTGGGGCACTATTTTACGGCCGTGGGGGATGTGGCTACGGCCTTTCGGCCGCTGTCCTTTGGTCTGGTGATCGTTTTGTTTTTGATATTCGAGCCGCGTGGCATCGCCAACTGGTGGCGGATCGCACGCACCTATTTCAAGCTTTGGCCCTTCCGCTTTTGACGGTTAGGCGCTGAAATAACCCTATGCAGTCTTAAACGTTCCTTAAGATGGCAAAATGCTAATCAAACAAAAGGAGGAAGAAATGAAAAACAAACAAGTCACTTTCATGCTGGTTGTTCTGTCTTTTGTGCTGATGCTGGGCTTTTCCACTCAGGCCATAGCCGCAGAAACCTACAAGGTCGCTTTATCCCTGGCAATTACCGGCCCGACATCTGACGTCGGCAGCCAGTATGCAAAGGGTGTCGAGGATTATTGCAAATATGTCAACGATGAAAAAATTCTCGGCGATGACAAGCTGGTGTGCATCATCCGCGACGATGGCTACAAGACGGAAGTGACCAAACGAAACTTTGAAGAATTTTTAGATGAAGACATCGTCTTCTATTTGAACTATTCCACCGGCAGCACGATGGCTTTGCGACAGGATTTTCAAGAGGAGAAAATCCCGGTTCTGCCGGCTTCCTTTCATGCCGGTAACCTGGAGGGAAACGATTATATTTTTCTGCCCATCGCTTCTTATTCCAGCCAGGCAGTCGGCCTGGCCGAGTATGTGGCTGCAAACCACAAGGGCAGCGGCAAACCCAAAATTGCCCTGTTTCTACATCCCTCCGCGTTCGGACGCGCGCCCCGCGATGATGTTAAAAAATCAATCGCCGCAGGACTGGGCGTCGATCTGGTGGAAATCGTGGAGCACGGCAAGGACCTGGACAACACGGCCATGCTCAAACGCCTTAAGAGCAAAGGCGTGCAGTATGTGATCAGCCAGACCGTGCAACCGCCGGTGGCCACCATGCTCAAAGGGGCTCAGAGCCTGGGCATGATCGCTTCGACTTACGGTGAGGCCGGTAAAATTACCTTCCTGGGTTGTCATTATGGTGGTGGGCCTGCGCTTGTCTCTTTGGCCGGTTCGGCTGCCGATGAGAACTACTATTGGACAACATCTTACAAAATGATGACCGCCATGGGGCCGGGAAGGGACGCACAGTTTGCCCTGGCCAAACGCTATGGCCGGGATGAGAAAGTGGCCAAAGATGCCAACTACACCAACGGCATCATGGTAATTCAGGTGGCCGTAGAGACCATGCGGCGGGCCAAAGCAAAAGGCAAAAAGATAAACCGTGAGACCTTGTACCAAGAACTGCTGGCCATGAACGGGTTCAATGCCTATAACACCTTGACCACCGTGGGTCCGGTGACATTCTCGAAAACCGATCGCGAAGGTGTGGACACCCTGCAGCTTTACGTTTCCAGGGGGGGGCTATTCTATGAAATCGGTGCCCCGTTCGTTTCCGAGTATGTCCAGAAGATCAAATAATAACGACATCGCTCTGCGATGTTAATTAATGCAGCTTTGCAGCATTAAGCTACCTAAAAAGGGAGGGTTGCCGCGTGCAACTCTCCCTTTCAAAAGTAAAAAAAATGACAAACGAAACATCCAATGGCAATCTGCTCGATGTCAATAACATCGAAGTGGTCTACAACGACATTGTTCAGGTGCTGCGCGGCGTTAGCCTGAGCGTGCCCAAGGGCGGTATCGTTGCCCTGCTGGGAACCAACGGGGCCGGTAAGACGACCACCCTGCGGGCCATTAGCGGCCTGCTCAAGCCTGAAAACGGCTTTATCAAGGATGGCTACATCAAATTCGATGACAACGACATCACCAACGTCCTGGGCACCCAGGTTGTCAAGCTGGGAGCGGTTATGGTGCCGGAAGGGCGGCGTGTGTTCAAGCATTTGACCGTAGACGAGAACGTGCGCGTGGGGTCCATCACCCGCAAAGACGGCACCCAGAACGTGCGCGACGACCAGAAACTCATGTTCGAGCACTTCCCGCGCCTGGCCCGGGTCACCAACCGCTTAGCAGGCTACTGCTCCGGGGGTGAGCAGCAAATGATCGCTATTGCACGCGCGCTGATGTCGGCGCCCAAGATGCTGATGCTGGATGAACCCTCTTTGGGATTGGCGCCGTTGCTGGTCAAGGAAATTTTTGAAAACATCAAGCGCATCAACGAAGAGATGGACACTACTCTGCTGATCGTGGAGCAAAACGCCAAAATTGCGCTGGAAGTGTCAAATTACGCCTACATCATGGAGACCGGCAAAATCGTTCTTGAAGGGCCTTCTGATGAATTGAAAGACAACCCGGATGTTAAGGAGTTTTACATGGGGGTCACCCAGGGCGGCGGTCGTAAATCCTTCAAAGATGTTAAATCCTACAAACGGCGCAAACGCTGGATGTAGAAGTAACCATCGCCAGAGACGGTGGTTGATAAGTGGTTAAATGGTTGAATGGTTAACTGGGAAAATATCATCTTACCGTTAACGATTTAAGCATTTAATCATCACCGAATATAGAGGTGCGACATGCAATTTTTGATTGGCTACAATGGTTCTTCTGAAGCAAAAGCGGCTTTATCTCTGGCAAGAGATTTCGCGAAAACCTTTAGTGCCAAAGTCTATGTAATGTCATCCCTGGAGGGTGGCGCCGGGGAAAAACCTGAAGATATCAATCAAGCCGAACAGAATCTGCGCGAAGCCAAAGATTTTTTTGACGAACAGGGTGTTGAATGTGAAACCCACCAGATGGCCCGGGGTTTGACACCCGGCGAGGATCTGGTGAGATTCGCCGAGGAAAATCAAATCGACCAGATTTTTGTCGGCATTGAAAAAAAATCCAGAACCAGCAAGCTAATACTCGGGTCTACGGCTCAGTTTGTGATTTTAAAAGCGCCGTGTCCGGTGATTACCACTAAATAAGCGATGATTATTTAGCGGGTTGGTAATTATATTGGATTGAGCAGCGCCATGAATAATCACTCGTGAAATCCGCGCGAACTCGTGCTTAAGGGTTTGTAGCAAAAAAACAGTTAAATGGCACTCTAATAATTAGATAAAAATTTGCGCGTTTTTAGCGATCTGCAGCACCTCGCCTATTCCTGTTTTTTCAAACGATCCCTAATGCACTCAAATCCGCCTGCGGCGGACGTCGTGTTTACGAGCGATCACCCATGGCGCTCCTTGTAAGTGTTTGAATGAAAAATTCTCCAAAACCTTTAATAAATAGGACTAGAGTATGGGCCTTTATGATTTGACCTTCTATGACGTGATTCAACGCAACGCTCAAAACTTCACAAACCGTCCTGCATGGTTTGAAGTCGATGATGAAAGAACGCTGACATTTGCAGATATAAAAGAACAGGTGGATCGCCTGGCTTTCGGCCTGCAGAAATTGGGCCTCCAAAAAGGCGATCGCATCTGTGCGGTAGGCAAAAACAGTCTGGAATTTTTTCTGCTGTATGGTGCCGCAGCAGCACTGGGCGCGATTGTTTTGCCTATCAACTGGCGCCTGTCGGTGGATGAAGCTCTTTTTAATGTAAATGATTGTGAACCTAAAATTTTTTTTGTGGACAAAGAATTTGAGGAACTGGCTCAGGAGCGCAAGGACAAATTACCGTCGGTTGAGCATTTTTTCAATTTAAATTCTGCAGATGGTGAATTTGCTGCATTTGCCACCCTGTTGGATAACCCGGGCGAGTTTGATGCGGTGGATGTCGTCTCAGATGACGGCCTGGTGATTATTCATACCGCCGCTGTGGCCGGCAGACCCCGGGGTGCGCTGTTGACCCATGGCAATGTGATCGCT
The DNA here is from genome assembly GCA_030066985.1 of Desulfobacterales bacterium. Lineage (NCBI taxonomy): Bacteria > Pseudomonadati > Thermodesulfobacteriota > Desulfobacteria > Desulfobacterales > Desulfobacterales bacterium. The sequence goes on along the minus strand of JASJAN010000001.1, from coordinate 193,349 downwards.
GCCAATGTCAGCTTGAACCTGCTGTTTCATTTATCGGTTGATGATGTGCATTTAAACCTGTTGCCGTTATTTCATGTCGCCGGGTTGTTTATGGCCACCGGCAGTTTCCACGCCGGAGTACAGAGCGTCAACATGAGCAAATTTGATGCCTCCCAGGCGGTGGATTTGATTGATGAGAAAAAGGTCACGGTTCTGTACGATTTTTCACCGATTTTAGGCTCTATACTGGATGCACACGAGAAATCCGACAAAGACATCACCTCTTTGATAACCGTAAAAGGCATTGAAAATCCGGAAACTATTGAAAGATATCAAAAGGTCACCGGCGGCACCTTTTTTTGCGTTTACGGCCAGACCGAAACATCGGCCATGGCCACTCTGGGTCGCTACGATGACAAGCCGGGTTCCGCCGGCCGGATTCTTGAACTGGCTGATGTGAGGTTGGTGGATGACAATGACGACCTCGTCGGCACCGGGGAGATCGGAGAAATCGCCGTCAAAGGACCGATGGTCTTCAAAGGCTACTGGAACCTGCCGGAAGATACCGCCTACACTTTCCGCGGCGGCTGGCATCATACCGGTGACCTGGGCCGTTTTGATGTAGACGGATTCCTGTGGTACGAGGGCCGCAAAGCCGAAAAAGAGCTGATCAAGCCGGGTGGGGAAAACGTTTACCCGGCCGAGGTTGAACGCGCCATATTAGAGCATCCGGCCGTTGAACAAACCGTGGTCTTCGGCGTTCCGGATCCGACCTGGAAAGAAGCTATCAAAGCGGTCTGTATTTTAAAAGAAGGCCAGGAACTGGACCACCGTGAACTGACCGCCTTTGTCAGCCAACACATTGCCAGCTATAAAAAACCAAGTTATGTCGACTTTGTCGATGAATTGCCCCTTCTGGAGGACGGCTCCCCGGATCGGGCCAAAATCAAAGAGCTGTACGGCGGGACGCAGGAATAGGCGGCTTCAGCCGCCAGCTCCTGGTTTATGGCTTTTCGTCTATTATCATATTTGGATAAAAATCTTTCCGAATACTTTTTCCTTCCGATTCAAAGAGTGTTGACTTCCTGCCGTATTATCCTTATATCCTACGTTTATCATTGATCTTTTATGTCTAAATGTTTTTGATATAAGATCGCAAGACGAACATACGAGGAGAAACCAATGGTCAGACAGGAGATATCTCTTTTTCTAAAGAATGTACCCGGCGAGCTTGGCCGGTTGGCAGCTATGTTTGGAGAAGCCGGTATCAATATCGATGCCATCACCATCCAGGATGCATCAGCCTATGTTCAAGAGCTATTTAAGGCTAGAGGTAAATCACTGAAACGCATTGCATCAGCTGCCAGCTATAATTCGATGCGCAAAGATTCAGTTGAATTTGCCCTGATCCGCCTTTTGGCCGGCGACACGGACAAGGCAGTTGATCTGCTGTCAAAAAATGATTTTATTTTTGATGTCATGCCCGTGATTGCCCTTGAGCTTGACAATAAGCCGGGGGAACTGGCCAACATTTCTTCTAAGTTTGGCCAAGAGGGCATTAACATCAATTATGTCTATGGATCGGTTTCCTCGCCTGATGAGAAATGTCTGTTTGTTTTTTGTCCGGAGGATATTGACAAGGCATCAAAGATATTTTCATAGCAAACCCTCATCTTTTGTCCGATAGTCCGCCTCAGGCGGATTGCGATCGACTCGACTGAGCTCGTCGCAGGCCGCTTCAAAATGCTCACGTATTATCGTGTACGCTCCGCTTTTGAAGCGAATAGACGCCTTGCTATCGAACAAAACTTGAGGGTTTAATTTTTTAACTTTACTATCCTCGCCAGATATGGTTGACGCAAACTTCATCGAGCCCTGTTAAGTAGCAGGCTATCCTACCTTCTATCATCTCCTTTTTTATTCGATATAGCTGCGAGTCAGGAATGTGTTTCGCCAGCTGTAAGGTGATCTCTCTACTTCTAAGAAATAGGTGGTGCAAATAGGTGTCAAGTGTCAGAGAATAGAGGACCCGTTTTCGCTTTATCAAGCTACGCCGGGCAAGCAGAGGTCAGAAGACAGAAGGCGGAAATTGAAAGTGGCTGCGGCACGAATGAATTTGCTGAATTTCGTGCCGTTTTAATTTTCTGGCTAAAAGAAATGATGGCACATCACCCCTCAAGGGTGAAGTATTATCTTTTGGATTGAGGTGTTCGGAAGATAAGGGTTTCATCTGTATGGTATTGCATTAAAGCGGTTTGTGGATAGTTGATGTTCTTTAAATTATCAGAAACAATTTTCTGCGCAATCTTCTCTTCATTTTTTACGATCTGATCATCAATAAAGCAGCAGTATTTGGCGCCAAAAAGAAACCAATCGCTGCGACATTCAAAATGTATTGAGCCAATGTAAACTACCGGTGAATTGGGTTGAATGTCAAATCGATAGCGTTGTACATTTTGCCAGCGGGCGGCATAATCAAAAGCATTCGTTCTGCGCTGGCCTTGAAATCCAAGGTAATAAATGCCCGGTTCCAGAATCAGATAGGTCCACCCCTGCTTGCCGGTTTTAGCTGTCAGTAATTTTGGCAAATAGACGGGCTTTAGCGCGCCGCCGGACTCAAAATCACCGATTGCCATGGACATATTTTCACCCGTTATGCATCCCTGAATCGGCTCCTCACCATCTTCACCTGATATTTTGCAGGTCACTCTGAGAAGCACGAGTGATTTTTGCCCCTGCTCTATTGCCGAAAGGTCGCTGCGGCTTGGGGGCAGGCTGATCGCACATCCGCCAAACACACCAAAAAACAACACCACAAGCGCTATTTTATTCAGGTGTTTCATCTTTCCTGATCCATCGCATCAAATGATCACCATAGGACACAAATAATGATCGCGTTGTTATTTCATAATTCTGCACAATATCTTCCGCATCAAATCGAATTAGCAAAACATAATTTTTCGGAATATCTGCTGCGCCGACAGAAGCCTGATAGCCGCCTGCAATGGCCCAAATCATGATCGCCTGGCGTGTCTGCCAGTCATACGCGAAGATGTTTTTATCTATCAGGAAAATATGCGGCGGGCCCAATTGGTCCGTTATTTCGGATTTAGTGGTTATTCCCTGCTTAACAAAGACAAGCTGCTGATCGGTGACTTTTTCTCCTGATAATACCTTGTTTTCTGGCGTTGGTATGGTGATGCACCCACTCAAGACCAGTAAGATAGGTAAAAATGCAAATATTTTAGTGTTCGTTATTATCTGGGTGTGTGGGCTCATGAGATGTCATCAAGGTTAAATAGTTTAGATATCATGGATTTTTGTTCCTTTTCTGCTTAGGTATAAAAGCAATCAATATGCCAAATTTTCTTCAACAGCGCTTTATTATATAAAACTGCAACGGTATAAGGTGTCTTTTAGCGGGCTATCAATTATCTTACATAATTACAGAATATTAAAACCACATCTGAATAATAGGCTTATTGGTTGACATTATTCTGGGAAGTGGCATGGTTTGGATCAACCAACTGCAATGGTGCAACCCATGTTGACAAAAATTGTGCCCTCTTCATCAAAGACCATGCGATTAAGCGGTTTAGCGTGGGCAACAATAATTTATACAGCAACAATAGTTGCATTGTTTATGCCGAAGAAAGCGCTTGAAACCTTCCAAATGATCACCATCGTTATACAGCTCATGGTTATCAAAAAGCTGTCTTACGGCCATTATTTACAATCCGCATGGATACTGGTATAAATCCCACTTAACGAATCGGTTCAGCATGTTTACATTGTCCATGACACTAAAAGCTAAACCTTTTTCCATCTCAGATTATGGATCGCCTGCCATCAAAACAAACAATTTTAATCGCGGACGCCAATGCGGAAAACAGTAGCGTTCTGAAAAAGATTTTGTTACCTGACTTTGGCATCAAAGTTGCCAAAGATGCAAAGGAAACCATCCGGCTGGCCTTATCTTCCGATACCCCCGCATTGATCCTTTTAAACATCATGATGCCGACCGCAGATATGCTTGGGGTTTGCCAGCAGTTAAAAGCGGATCCAGCCACCAAGAACATCCCAATAGTCCTTCTATCGGAGCCGACCTTTGATGATCAGGTAGCAAAGGGATTTGAGGTCGGTGCGGCGGATGTCATTACAAAACCGTTCAACAGCGCTGTGGTCAAAGCCAGGGTTAAAACCCACTTAGAGCTGAAGGGATTTCGAGAGAAATTTGAAAATAGCGTTAAACAGCATATGAGCAAGCTGGATGAGGAAATTAAGGAACGCAGAGAAATTGAAGATAGCTACCGCGCGCTGGTTGAGCATGCCAGAGACGGCATTGCCATTATTCACGATTTTAGAGTCAAATTCGCCAATCCTGCCTTTAGCAAAATGATCGGCATCCCCGAAAAAGAGCTGATCGGCGCGCATCTTAAGAAATTTATTTCAGAAGAAGAATTTATCAAAAATACCACGCGCTATTCCGACAGGATCGCCGGTTTGAATCTACCGCGTATTTACAGATCACAGGTGATTCATGCAGACGGGTCGACCATCGACGTCGAGCTCAATGTCAGCGTCATACCCTATGGCAGATCACTTGCCGCTCTGGTGTTTATGCGCGATATCCGCGAAGAGGAAGCTTGGCAGTATTGTCGCTAATGACCAAGAGGCTAGATAGGGTATATTAAGAATTCACACCTCTTGGCTTTTGTGGCAATGCCACTGTTCATTTCAGCAAACATAGGCCTGCTGACTTTGGGTTGGGGAAGAAGCCAGGGGTGCGATTTCAGGAAATCCGGCCGTCTGCAAATGCTTTTACGATCTCACACACCAGGTGAACGTTCGGCACGATACTGTCCAGTTCGATGTACTCATCTAGACCATGCGCACCGCCGCCGCGAATCCCCATGGCATCGATTGTGGGAATGCCGAGGCAGGCTGTAAAGTTGCCGTCCGAACAACCGCCGGTGGATGTCAACTGCATATCGATACCAATCCCTTCACCGATGACCTTTATCTGCTCCCACAGTTGCAGCGTTTTTTCAGACGGCACCATCGGCGGACGATTGATCCCGCCTGCGATCTCAACCCGGACATCCGGTGTTTGAATATTACGGCTAAGGGCTTGAAAACCGTCTTCGATTCGTTGCGCTTCGTCCGGCTCGGCGATACGCACATCCACGCTTGCGTTGGCCAGGTCCGGGATCACATTAGCAGCCGTCCCACCTGAAACCACGGTGACATTGACGGTAGTGCCGATGTCATCGCGGGCCAGATCTTTGATGGCCAGGATTTGATGGGCCAATTCGATGACGGCATTGGCGCCATCTTCCGGAGCAACCCCGGCATGAGCTGCCCTGCCGTGACAGGTGACATGAAACACACCGCCGCCTTTGCGGTGCAGGAGCCGCTCACCGCTGGCTCGCCAGGGTTCAAACACAAAGACACAACGACTTCTTTTGGCCAGGCCTTCGTACCAGGGACGTGAGACGCGCGATCCGATTTCCTCATCGCTGTTAAAAGCCATGGCAATGGTGATATTATCAGCTCCATCCGTTTGCTGCATGACTTCGGCAACATGCAGCATGGTGACCAGACCACCTTTCATATCGCTTACGCCCGGACCATAAGCCCTTTTGTCGTCCTTGGAAAAAGGGCGGCTGGCGACGGTTCCCTTTTTAAAAACCGTATCCATATGCCCGATAAACAGCAGATCGACGGCCGCATCCTCCCCATCGAGCGGCCGGTTGGATACCTCCAGACATGGCACTTTACCATCATCAAATGCGTGGAGGGTCGTCGGCCATCCGATCTGATCAAATCGTTTACGGAAAAAACCGGCGACTTGATCCAGGCCTTCCGGGTAATGACTGCCACTGTCGATATTGACGACGGTTTCAAGATCACTGATAAATTGATCATAGCGTGACGCAATAAGATCGTACATTGGATTCTCTTTCTTTTTGAGGGATCAATAAAGATGTTAATATGGCACTGACACTGAAACCACACCGGAATTCTCAAACCGGTTCGATTTAAAATAATACAGCCATCGGACAAAAGATGAGGGTTTTGAATCCAGTTTTAAGGTTTGCGCTTGTCTTTAAGCACATGATTGGAAATCACCACCCGCTGAATTTCGGAAGTGCCTTCATAGATGGTGAATACGCGGGCATCGCGGTAAAAGCGCTCGACCGGATATTCTTTGGTAAAACCGTAGCCACCGTGCATTTGCAGGGCTTTGGCGGTGGTGCGGTTGACCATTTCGGAAGCAAACAGCTTGGCCATTGAGGCCTGGGCCGTGTAATTTTCCCCGCGATCTTTCATTTCGGCAGCCGCAAAGGTCATCAGCCGGGCCGCTTCGATTTCCGTCGCCATATCGGCAATCATCCAGCGCAGCCCCTGGAATTTGGATATGGCCTGGCCAAACTGTTCCCTTTCCTGGGCATACTGAACGGCGGCGTCAAAGGCCGCCTGGGCCACGCCCACCGATTGGGCCGCAATCCCAATACGGCCGCCATCGAGGCCCGTCATGGCGATTAAAAAGCCATCGCCGTCGTTGCCCAATCGGTTTTCGGCCGGGATGCGGCAATCCTCAAAAATAAGATCAGTGGTATCGGAGGCGCGCAGCCCCATTTTGTCTTCAAGCGCACCGACCGTTAATCCCGGCGTGCCCTGTTCAACTAAAAAGGCACTGATTCCACGATGGCGTTTGCTCTCATCGGTTTTGGCGGTGACGATAATAAGGCCTGCATTTTTGCCGGTGGTGGTAAATCGCTTGGTGCCGTTAAGGATGTAGCTGTCACCATCAAATTCGGCTTTGGTGGTTTGCCGGGCCGGATCTGAGCCTGCATTGGGTTCGGTCAGGGCAAAGGCCCCGATGATGTCGCCGGTTGCCAGTCGGGTAAGATAGTTCTTTTTTTGCTCTTCGCTGCCATAGCGTAGGATGCTTTCACAGACAATGGAGTTATGGACTGACATGACCACGGCAGTCGATGCACAGGCGTAAGCCACTTCCGAAAGTGCCAGGACATAACTCACCGAATCGGCGCCGGAGCCGTTATATTCGGGGGGTACCATCATGCCCATCAACCCCAGCTCGCCCAGTTTTTTTAAGTTGTCGCCCGGAAATTCTTTGGTCTTATCCCGCTCCATGGCCTTGGGCGCAAATACAGCTCTGGCCAGATCCCGAACCATCGACTGAACCATGAGTTGTTCTTCGGTTAACTTGAAAGACATGTTTTAATTCCTTGTTAGCTGCCGGTCACCGGCTGCACGCTGCTGGCACCGACCAGATCCTGTGAATAAAACGATAGCTTTCTCATAAAGCCGCGATCCAGAAGCCAGCTGCCAAAGACCAGCAGCCAGTTAAGGTGAATAAATTACAACCAACAACTCAGCCGACTCTTCGCTGACGTTTGTCATCTTGTGACGAATACCGGAGTTGAAATGCAGCGAATCGCCATTACTCAATACGTTGACGTGCTCTCCCACAATAACCTCGATTTTACCCGTCAGGACATAGACAAACTCTTCACCTTCGTGATGGTAACCGACGCCCTTATGGTCTTGTTTGGGTTCAACGGTGACCAAAAACGCCTTCAGGTGTTTATTTTCAGCTCCGGGTGTCAGCGTCGTGTAAGCGTAATTTTTGGTTCGCTTGGTGTGTGCCTTGATGCGACTTTCAAGCTTTGACTCCGGCTCTTTGAGCAGAGCTCCTGAGTCGATTTCCAGTGCTCTGGAAATTTGCAGCAGGGCGCCCACCGGGGGAATGGACTTGCCAGCTTCAATTTCTTTCAGGTAATCGGTGGAAAAGCCGGTTTCATTTGCCAGCTGCTCAAGCTTCATTTTTTTCCCTGTGCGGGCCTTTTTGATTTTTTGGCCGATAGGGATGCGTTTTTTAACCTTTCTTCGCGGCATCTTCCCTCCCAGTCGGTTAGCCGGTTGACCGGTTGTCCCGTTGGCCGGTTGTCATCATTACTCACAGTTTACAATGACCGGCAAACGGGCTCAACGGGCCTACGGGCAAACCGGGATTATTTATATTCGAAAAAGCCTTTACCTGTTTTTCTCCCCAACCAGCCGGCTTCGACATATTTGCGCAGCAGCGGGCAGGGGCGATATTTTGAATCTTTGAACCCGTCATAAAGGGTTTCCATAATGGCCAGACAGGTATCCAGACCGATTAAATCTGCCAGGGCCAGCGGACCCATGGGATGGTTCATTCCCAGTTTCATGACCGTATCAATATCTTCACGGTTACCGACGCCGTGGTAGAGGCAATAAACCGCTTCATTGATCATCGGCAGCAATATGCGATTGGCGATAAACCCAGGGAAGTCATTTGCTTTCGCCGGTGTTTTGCCGAATTTTTCAGCCAGTTCCCAGGTGACCTGCAGGGTTTCATCCGATGTGGCAATGCCGGGGATGACTTCCACCAGCTTCATAATGGGCACCGGGTTCATAAAATGCATGCCGATCACTTTCTCGGGCCGCTGGGTTTGGGCAGCGATGCGACCGATCGGAATAGATGACGTATTTGTGGCCAATATCACAGCATCGTTGCAGATTTCATCCAGATCCTTAAAGAGCTGATATTTTATTTCTTCATTTTCTGTGGCAGCCTCGACCACATAGTCGGCCGATGCCATATCCGCTAAACTCACGCTGGTTTTGATGCGGCCTAAAATCGCACTTTTGTCGTCTTCTGACATTTTGCCTTTATCAACGCTGCGGCTCAAAATTTTGGAAATGCTTTCAAAGCCTTTTTCTACAAATTCTGTTTTGATGTCATTCATGATGACATCCAGACCACTCATCGCCGCAACCTGGGCGATTCCGCCGCCCATCTGACCGGCACCGATTATACCAAATGTCTTAATCTCCATCTTTTTCACCTCTTCATTCTTCTCGTCTTGAATCATAGATTCCAGCTATTAATATTCAAAAGGTTTCGGGTGTCAGGGTCAATTAGAAGTGCTGACACCTGAATCCGCCTGCGGCGGAAAACCTGAAAACTTCATTACCTTTTGACAATCATCGCTACGGCTTCACCGCCTCCTAAGCACAAGGTGGCCAGACCGGTTTTTTTATTCTGTTTGATCATTTCATACAAAAGGGTGACCAGGACCCGGCAGCCGCTGGCACCAATGGGATGGCCCAGGGCCACACTACCGCCATTGACATTGACCTTTGCCGCATCCAGATTGAGTTCTTTTAAAACGGCCACCGTGGATCCACTGAAAGCTTCATTAACTTCGAACAAATCAATCGCGTCCTGGGATATGCCTTCTTTTTTCAAGACCTTGGGGATGGCCAAAATAGGCGCCACCAGAACATACTTCATTTCCAGCCCGGCAGATGCCTGGGCGCCGATGGTGGCCATAACGTCGCAGCCCAATTCATTGGCTTTTTCCCGGGACATCACGACCACGGCGGCAGCGCCGTCACTGATGATGGAGGCATTACCGGCGGTGGCCCAGCCGTTTTTTTGAAAGGCCGGCGACATCTTGGCCAGAATTTCATAATTCGTCTCCCGCGGGCATTCATCCTGTTCGAACAGCACCGGGTCCCCCTTGCGCTGGGGAATCGCCACCGGCATGATCTCGTCTTTAAATTTTCCGGAGCTGATGGCTTCTAAAGTTCGGCGATACGATTCAGCGGCATAACGATCCTGATCTTCTCGGCTGACATCATATTTTTCCGAACACAGATCATTAGAAATGCCCATATGAAAATCATTGACGATATCCCATAAACCGTCGTGCACCATATGGTCCTGCAGCTTCCCGGTGCCCATGCGATAACCAAAGCGGGCTTTTTCCAGAAAATAGGGGGCCATACTCATATTTTCCATGCCCCCGGCCACAACGATATCCGCGTCACCGGTCTGAATGGCCTGGGCGGCCAGCATGACAGATTTTAGCCCCGAGCCGCAAACTTTGTTGATGGTGAAACACTCGGTTTCCCAGGGCAATTCCGCCTTGACGGCAGCCTGCTTGGCTGGATTCTGCCCATAGCCGCAGGGCAGCACCATCCCCATAATAGCTTCATCGACGTCATTTTTCTGAATGCCGGCCCTGTTGATGGCTTCTTGAATTACCATGGCCCCCAACCGAGTGGCACCGATATTGGCCAGGGAGCCGTTAAAATTGCCCAACGGGGTCCGCACGGCACTAACTATGACTGCCTCATTCATGTTTAATACTCCTTACTGAAAATGGGAATTAAATTCGGATGACTGCTATGTCAAAAATGGTTCAGTATCTTTCACTTTTTCCTATACGGCATAGCAGATGAAAGCAAGCTTCAAATGCAAACTGAACGAGCGCTCGTTCGATGGATAGCATGTCTCGATTTGGCTTGTCAAGTTTTTCAATCTACAGGTGCGCATATTATTTATCTAATTGAAATATTATGAAATAATTGCTTTTTGATCTCTAATTGCATCTGGGCAATATTCCTATTGACAAATGGGTACAGTTCCATTACTAATGAATAATTGACCGAGCGCTCGCTCAATATTGATAATATGCTAATATTATTGTTAAATTTAAATATTTAACCTCTTAATTTGGGGTCGATATAAGATCTATCCTTTAATGATGCTTTTTTGATGTGGGAGGACATGTATGAGTGAAAATGTTTTAGCGGTTGAACGGGAAGAGAATATCGTTACATTGACCTTAAACCGCCCGGAGGTCATGAATTCATTAAATTTTCCGTTGCTGCATGCGTTGAAAGATCAGATCGATGCGTTGCGGTTTCAGCGGGATGTGCGTGTGGTGATTATTACCGCAGCCGGTGAGAAGGCCTTTTGTGCGGGTGCTGATCTTAAAGAGCGGGCCACATTGCCGCCGGAGAAGGTAAGGGAATATATTTTCACCATCCGCAATCTGTTCACTTCCATTGAGGAGCTCAACAAGCCGGTGATTGCGGCTGTCAACGGTATCGCGCTGGGTGGCGGGACCGAGCTGTCTTTGGCCTGTGATATCCGCATTGCCGCCACCAATGCCACCATGGGTTTGACAGAAACGCGGTTGGCGATCATTCCTGGTGCTGGTGGTACCCAGCGACTGCCACGGCTGGTGGGTCGTGGTAAAGCCAAGGAGCTCATTTTTACTGGACAGCGCATCAGCGCCGAGGAAGCGCTCAAGATCGGTCTGGTCAACAAAGTCTGTGATCAGAAAGACTTGCTCGACGAATGCAAGAAAATGGCTGCCATGATCTGTGAAGCCGGGCCGGTGGCCATCGAACAGGCCAAGTACGCCATCAATCGCGGGTTGGAAACCGACATCCACACCGGTCTTGCCATTGAATCCAATGCCTACTGGGTCTGCATCCCGACCAAGGATCGACTCGAAGGGCTGGCGGCGTTTAAAGAAAAACGCAAACCAAACTACATAGGCGAATAATCTCCTAAATTTTATCTAAAATTCAGGAGACAATTACATTATTAACTAAGCCATTTTTGATCGTAAACTCATCATAAGGAGGGAAGAAAACAAAATGACTGAATATGATTACTGGAAAATTTTTCCGAGAATGCCCAAAAAGGTAACCGTTGGCGATATTACCGTCAGAGACGGGTTTCAACATCTGGAGCAATTTATCTCCACCCGGGCAAAAATATTTTATGCCGAAGAGCTCATTTTTGCTGGCTGCCGCAACATCGAGGTGACCAATCTGGGCAATCCTTATCTGATGCCGCAATTTAGCGATGCCGAAGAGGTGTTGGCCCATCTGCGCAGCGACCGCTTCAAAAACCGCTGTGCCAAAAAAGGGATCAACTATGACGACCTCACCATTACGGCGGTCACGATTCGCGAAGGTTCGGTTGATCGGGCCATCCGGCTCAAGGAAAAAGGGCTCGGTCCGGATCGCTGCTTGATGATGGTTTCAACCGAAGAAGAGCATCATTTCGCCAATTCGGGGACAACGCTGCCCGAGTACTGGAAAGAAGCAGAGCGCTGTATCAAAAAATGCACCGATGCCGGTTTAAAAATGTGCGGTACGGTCAGCACCATCTGGGGCAGCCCGATCGCCGGTGCCACCGAGCTTCAGGATGCCGTCGATTTCACCAAACGCTGGCTGGAAATTGGTGCCTCTGACATCGAGCATGCCGACCACGACGGCAGCGCATCAGCCCCGGATGTCTATCGCTATTTTTCAATGATCCTGGATCAAATACCGGATACCTCGCTGCATATCGCCCATTTTCATGAGACCAAACGGGTGGCCTCGGCTTCGATTCTGGCAACCCTGCAGGCTGGCATCACCCATTTTGAAGCCACCCTGGGCGGCATGGGCGGACAGCCGGCCAATTTCCTGGATGACTGCCCGGTGCCGGGGACCGGTGAGTACTATTATGAAGACCCCCGCTTTGTCGGCCTGACCTGCCTGGAGGATATGCTGGTTCAGATCGACGAGATGGGCATTGAACACGGCTACAATGTTGATCGGGTATTATGGCTGGGGCGCCAGATGGAGCGCACCGTTGGCCATCGTCTGCGCAGCGAGGCCGCCATCAATGGTAGAACCCTTGTAGAAGGCCATCCCAAATTTGCCCGCCCGGGTCTTAAGAAGTTAAAAGAAAAAATAGGGGAAACACCCAGTCAGCTTTTTCCCTCGGAATGGGATGCTGAGCCTGTGTTGCCGGAGCAATACCGCCCATAGTCTGAATCAAGCGTTTCAAATTTAAAAAAGGATAAATTTTTCTTAAGGAATTCTATCGTTTTTGATTTTTAAATTTGAAACCCTTCGGGCTTGCCGATCTTACCGCATCTACAGTGTTAGATGGCGTTCCGCATAGTACACTATAGCGGAACGCCATCTGCCGTGTAGCTGCGGCAACCTCGTCAATCGCTCGATTCAGGTTTAATCTGAATCAAGCGTTTCTACAGAAATTTCTGAATTATCGCACTCCGTAGGAGAATCATCTATGAATGAAAATGTGGGAAGCATCGATGAGTTGAGTCAGGAGGATACCGCGCGACTGGTGATGGATATGTTCCATCGCATTATGATTCATTATGCCCTGTGGTTCACCGAAGTGCGGCATCAGATGGGCATGGAGCGCGCGCTGGATATCTTGAAGACCGCCTCGGAAAGAAGTATCGGCATTCAGCTAAGTCGGCTGGCCAAATTTATCGGATTTGAAATGAAAGACGGTGTGCCGGAGCCGTTACTGAACATGTCAAAAGCTTCGCTTCAGCAACTGATGGACCAGGTGGCCGTCAACTGGCTGGCCAATGACGGGGTCTGGTTTCAGGCAGTGGAGTTTAGCAGCGGTATGGATGATGCCAAGCGCTGTAACGACACCTGCTGGGCCCATTTTTCACCGTTCGAAGCCCAATCGATTAAAAATTTCCTGGAACTGCCCGAGGCGCCCGGGCTGGATGGTTTGAAAAAGGCGCTCAATTTCAGGGTGTATGCACGCATCAACGAACAAAGCATTATCGACGAAGATGACGGCAGTATTGTTTTTCAGATGAATGAATGCCGGGTGCAAAACGCACGCAAGAGAAAAGGACTGGATGATTATCCCTGCAAATCAGGCGGGATGGTCGAATATACCTATTTTGCGCGCAGCATCGATCAGCGCATCTCCACCGAATGCATTGCCTGCCCGCCCGATAAGCACCCGGATGATTGGTATTGTGCCTGGCGTTTTAAAATTAAACGAGACAATACTTGATCCGATAGCGCACTGAGCTACAAGAGGTCAATAGTATCACGGGATTAGAGGCCTTCAAAGACTTGGTGGATATTTGAGCTGTCAAAGGTTTTCTATCAGCCTCTATTAGGTAGGTTCCAAGTATCAGGCAACATATTGCGTCGGTCATCTGTCATTTTGGCTTCTTAGCTGAATAAGATTGGTTTTTGCGAAGCGCACCGATGATATCTTTTAGCTTGTTTCGGATTGTTTTTTTGTGCAGCGTATTTTTAGAAAATATATAACCACAATATTGGCATCTTTGTGTTTTTTGTTGTGGCAATTTACATCTTGGGCAATGGATTATGGTAGCTTTCATTTTACTTACCGATAATATTTCTATCATTGCTGAACTTCAATAATTTTGATAACCGCAACCAAGTAACTATATGAAAAGAAAATAAATAATAGATCTTAAATGTCAATTAAGTGCTTATAAGCATATGGGAGGATGATCGCATTAGAAAAGATAATTATAACGATCGGCGCATGTAGTTTAATAGTTTTCTTTAAATGAAGAAATTGTCATCAGGGGGGGATATTTGAATTTTTTCGAGATTATTAAAGAATTGATCTGCAAAATTCCTGCCTGGTAAATTTTAAATAATTCATAAAACAATTAGTTGAGGATAAATTTTTGATTTTAAAAAATTAAAATGAATTACCACCTATTGCGTACTCTATTTTTGTGCATTTTAATATAAGTCATAATAGAACAACTGTCGAAGCTTACAGCGATTCCATATGTGCTGCTGCGTATAATTTTCCCGCCGAGTTGAATATTCTCAAAAGTGAATGGACTAAAAAAAGCGAGAGTTATTTTCTGACCGACAGGAAGAGATGCGTTAATATCAATATAAGCGCCAGTCGAATTAAAATCGAGGATTAATCCTTTATGGCTGTGATTATTAAGGATACAATTGACCGGTATTAAACACGATTTCCTGGGAGACAAGCGTTCATCGGTGATTGACTTTGCGTATTCTAACAACAAAAACCGTTCTCTTTCTGACATATCCAAAACAAGCTTTAACAAACGTGAAAAGGTTGTATTGTAGCGCATGTTTTTGGGTTTGCCTGCAAGTTCGTTTGAAACATACATAAGCCGTTCTTTCTTGATGGGATTGAGTTACTCAGGGGGCATGTTGCTCAAAAGAATCATCAGATCATATAGGCTCTCCGTATCTTATTCCGCAAACCATTCTTTCGCCTTGTGCTTATTCTTAAGTTTTAATGAGCAGATAGGTTACCCGTAAACACGATATTAATCGGGTAACGATATTTGGAGAAACCTTCAGATATCATCAAACTACAGCTATGTAGCTGATATCCGCTCAGTTTGCAACTACTAGTAATGGTGACAATAGGATTTGTAATTAAGTCGATGTCAGATTTGAGTGTAAGTTCTAAACAAGTGAAGTCAGATAAAATTTTGGGTTACACCAATTTATGGCTGGTCCTGTTTGATATCCACGATGGGCTGTACAAATTGGGATTCGGTATCCCAAGGAAACAAAATCCAGGTATCCTGGCTGACCTCGGTGATAAAGGTGTCAACCAGCGGCCGCCCCTCGGGCTTGGCGTAGACGGTGGCAAAGTGCGCTTTGGGCATCATCTCCCGGACCAGACGGGCCGTCTGGCCGGTATCCACCAGATCATCCACCAGCAGCCAGTCCTCGCTGTCGATATCCACCGATTTTAATATCGAGCTTGAGCCCTGATCGCGACCATCGTAACTGGAAACACAGACGGTATCCACCAGGCGAATTTCCAACTCGCGCGCAATGATGGACGCCGGCACCAGACCGCCCCGGGTAATGGTAACGATGCCTTTCCAGGCCTGCATATCCACCAGACGCCAGGCCAACGCCTTGGAATCCCGATGCAGCTGTTCCCAGGATATGGGGAATGTCTTCGTGTAACGCGTTTGAGTCGCTTGCATATTGTACCTCTCTAAAATTGAGGGATTACTAAATTTGTTAGTCGTCAGTTGTTTGTTGTCCGTTGTAAAAAGAATGATGTAGAATTTATGCTACTGCCTTGTGAATCCAAAAGATTTTGCTACGGACAACTGGCGATTGACAACTGATATTGCGCTTTCAAGCGCAATAAAGACTCTATTTATCTTCCCGCATGTAGGACTTGGCCAACGCACTGGGCGCGCCCACGCGTTTGCTCAATGCTTCCCACCAGGTTAAAACGACGAGCACCAAAACGGTGGCCAGGTACGGCATCATATTTAAAAAGGCGGCCGGAATGTTTGTTCCCGATGCCTGCAGGCGGAACTGTACGGCATTGATGCCGCCGAAAAGGATGGCGCCCCAGACCGCCCTGGCCGGATTCCACATCGAAAAGATCACCAGAGCGATGACGATCCAGCCTCTGCCGCCGGTAATGTTTTCGGTCCACCCCGGGGCGTAGGACAGTGACAGATGGGCGCCGCCAATACCCACCAGCATGCCGCCAAGGATGGTATACAGGTAGCGCGTCCGTGCAATATTGATTCCCATGGCATCGGCGGTTTGCGGGTTCTCGCCCACCGCCCGCAAATTCAAGCCATTACTGGTTTTGTAAAGGTAGTACCAGCCGGCTGGCAGCAGGAGATAAACAATATAGGTCATCACATCTTGATTGAAGACGGCGCCGATGATCGGCAAATCGCTTAAAAGCGGTATAGCAAAGGGTTCAAATTTGGGGCCTACCAGCCCCACCAGATAGCCTCTGTTTGATTCCGGGCCCAGCCGCTGCCCTAAAAAACTGGCCATCCCGGAACCGAAGAGGGTGATGCTCAAACCACTGACCACCTGGTTGGCCCGCATGGTAATCGATAAAAATGCATGAATGCTGGACATGGCCCCACCCACCAGCATGGCCACCAGAATTCCCAAAAACAGGCTGCCGGTATGATAAACGGTGGCAAACGAGGTCACCGCACTCATAAGCATTGTGCCTTCAACGCCTAAGTTGAGAATCCCCGAGCGTTCGGTATAAATTTCTCCGACGGTGGCATACATCAGAGACGTCCCGGAGCGCAGGGTGATGGCCATTAAAGATGTTACCAGTTCGATCATATTCTTACTACCAATGGTTTCAGGTGTTCCGCCTGAGGCGGATTCAGGTGTCAGCGAACAGATAACAGAGGACAGAAAACAGAGGACAGATGAAGCGTTTCAATATCCATTATTTCAATCTGACTTCTGTCGTCTGACCTCTGTCTTCTGATATCATCCAGATTGGGCCTCCCTTGTTTTGGGTTTGATGATACGTAATTTATATTCGGTAAACAGGGAGCCCGCCAGCATGGGAAAAAGCAGCATGCCTTGCAATACGAGGCCCATGGCGGCCGGTAATCCCATCATCATTTGAACCTGGTCGCCGCCGACCAGAAGGGCAGCGATTAATAGGGCCACAAATATGGCTGCGATGGGATTAAGTTGTGCCAGCCAGGCGACAATGATCGCCGTATACCCATAGCCGATGGAAAGGCCTTGCTGCAATCTGCGCGAAATCCCGGTAACCTCACAGACCCCGGCCAGCCCGGCCAGGGCACCGGCCAGCAGTAAAGCAATCATGATATTTTTAGCGATTTTAATGCCCTGGGTCTGGGCAGCGCCAGGATTATTACCGATGACCTTGAGTTCAAAACCCCAGCGGGTGCGGTTGAGCACAAACCAGAGCACCAATGCCAGGGCCAGCGCAAATATCAGCCCCAGATGGGCGCGTCCGGCAATCCTCGGCAGCCAGGTAAAATCCGGGAACTGTGGTGTGCCGGGGAAGCCGAAGCCTTTGGGGTCGCGCCATGGTCCGTAATAGAGATGTTCTGCAAAAAGAATCGCCACGTAATTGAGCATCAAGGTGGTCAGCACTTCATCCACCTTTAAGCGCACTTTGAGCAGGGCGGGAATGCCGGCCCAGAAAGCCCCCGCCAGCATGCCCACCAGGATGGCCAGCGGCAAAACCATCCAGGATGGCAGAAAAGGGGACCAAAACAGCGCCACCCAGGTCGCCGCAATGCCGCCAAAGGTCAGCTGGCCTTCGGCGCCGATATTCCAGAATTTTAAACGGAAAGCGATCAATATGCCCAGACCGGCCAGCATCAGCGGTGTGGCTTTTACCAGAGTTTCGGTGAAATTCGGCCATGATCCGAAAGCGCCCTTAAACATGGCAATAAAGGTCACAAACGGATTGGTTTTGAAGATGGCCAGCAAGATGGCGGTTAAGATAAGCGAGATAAAAAAAGACGCCAGTGGAACCAGGAAGATGGCTTTGCGAGAAAGTGTTTTTCGTTTTTCGAAAACAAACCGCATCAATTCGTCTCCAATTCGATTAAGCCCAGATCAAGCTGTTATCTCCTCTAATGTCACACCGGCCATCATCATTCCCAATGTTTCGGTGTCAGCCTTGCTGGAGGGCAGAATTCCCATAATTTTGCCTTCGAACAACACCGCAATTCGATCCGCTACGGTCACCAGTTCCTCGAGGTCTTCCGATACCAGCAAAACAGCGGTACCCGCCTCGCTTTGCTCGATCATCTGTTTGCGCACAAATTCAGTGGCACCCACATCCAGACCCCGGGCCGGGTAAGCGGCCACCAGCAGCCCACGACAGGCATCGATTTCGCGGGCTAAAATGGTTTTTTGGATATTGCCCCCGGACAAAAACTTGGCGTGGGTATGCGGGGTGGGGGTATCAATGCGAAACAGATCAATCATACGGCTTGCCAGATCGAGTATGCGGGCAGGGTGCAGAAGGCCCTTTTTTACCAGTGGGGGCTTGCGATAGCATTTCATGGCCAGATTGTTGGCCACACTCATATCACCGGCAACGCCTCTGGCGATCCGGTCCGCCGGGATGTGACTGACGCCGGAATTGATGATATCCAGCGGTGATTTGTTGGTTTTGTCTTCATTAAAGATGCGGATGGTTCCACTGCTGACATTGCGCAGACCGGTGAGAATTTCAACCAGCTGTTTCTGGCCGTTTCCGGCCACGCCGGCAACACCCAGGATTTCACCGCAATGTATCTTAAGAGAGATTTCGCTCAAGGCCGCCATCCCCTTGTCGTCGTTTGCACTGACATCTGCTAATTCAAGGGCAACTTCTCCCAGCTCGCGCTCCTTTTTTTCAAGCTGAAAGAGCACGTCCCGACCGACCATCAAGCGGGCCAGCTCCTGGGGATTGGTTTTGCCAGTTTGTTTAACGGTGACCAGGCGGCCTTTGTTGAGCACCCTCACCCAGTCGGAGAACGCAATGACCTCCTCCATTTTATGGGTGATGAAGATGGCGGATTTGCCTTCACCGGTCATCTGCTGCAGAATACCGTTGAGCTCTTTGGATTCCTGGGGGGTTAAGACGGCGGTGGGTTCATCCAGTATCAGGATTTCAGCGCCGCGGTAAATGAGCTTTAAAATTTCAACCCGCTGCTGCTCGCCGACGCTCAACTGCCAGATGCGACTGTCCGGATCGACCTGAAGATTGTAGCGTTCAGAAAGCTGCCGGATGCGGCCACGGATATCTGCCATATCCGGGACAAACGGCAGGTCGGGTAATCCCAGGATGATATTTTCCGCCACCGTCATGGTGTCCACCAGCATAAAGTTCTGGTGGACCATTCCGATGCCGAGCCGCATGGCATCTCGCGGCGAATCAATCTCGACGCGTTTGCCCCGGATAAAGACCTCGCCCTCATCCGCCCGGTACATGCCGGCCAGGACATTCATCAGGGTACTCTTGCCCGCACCGTTTTCACCCAGCAGGGCCAGAACCTCACCCGGATAAAGCTCCACATCCACATCTTCGTTGGCGACCACATTGGGGAACCGTTTGGTGATCCCCTTCATCTCCAGAATGGGCGTTTTGGTTTCGTCTGACATGGCTTTAGGATGATCCGGTGTTTGCTTAAAAGATAGCCTCACGCAAACCTGCCCGCCTCGCCTTGCTCGCATGGCGGGCGTGGGCCGCAAAGCAGATTAAAAAGTTTTTTAAAGAAAAACGAAACTTTAAAAGTGGTTTTAAAACTTTAGATTACGCCTAATGGCACGGCGCGATTTTAAATAAATTAAATGTTAAAAAGTGGATTTTAAAGCCCCAGATTATCCCCGAGGGCAAGGCGTAAGCCGGTTCGAAAGTGGAGCATACATGTAGTATTCGAGCATTTCGAACCGGCTTAATGCACACCTTTATTTTCATAAAATAGATGTGTAATCCATTTATCCTGGATAACGCAGCCATCGGGGATTAGATGGGCTTTAAAATTCACTTTTACTGGCCGGCTTTGCCGACAACCCCCTCAACAAAATAGCTCATATTGAGCATATCCGGGTCGCTCATCTTGCCACCGGCCGGAACCACTTCCTTTCCGTTTTGATCCTTAATCGGACCCCAGAAGACATCCCAGGTTCCGTCTATCATCTGTTTTTGCTTGGCAGTCACCAGGTCTTTGACATCCTGCGGCACTCTGGGGCTAAAATCCGACAGTTTGACCATGCCGTCTTTCAACCCGCCCCAGTACTGGTGCGTTTTCCATGAGCCGTCCATAATGGCTTTGACGGTGGCGACATAATAGGACCCCCAGTTCCAGACCGGGCTGACCAGGACGCTGTCACCGACAAACGCGCGCATATCCGAGTCGTAGCCAATGCTTACTAAGCCCCTTTCTTTGGCGGCCTTCTGCGGCTCGGTGGTGTCCTGATGTTGGGCAATGACGTCTGCACCGGCGTCCAGCAGCGCAATAGCCGCTTCTCTTTCCTTGACCGGATCAAGCCAGGTATTGGTCCACACCACCCTGACCTGAGCTTTGGGATTAACCGAACGAACACCCAGGGTAAAGGCGTTGATGCCCCGAATCACCTCTGGAATGGGAAAAGCCGCTGCATAACCGATAATGTTGGTTTTGGTCGCTTTTCCAGCCACAATTCCTGAGAGATAGCGCGGTTGATACATGCGGCCAAAGTAAGTGCTCATATTGGGAGCGGTTTTAAATCCCGAGCAGTGCTCGAAATAAACCTTGGGAAAATCCCCTGCAACCTCCAGCATGGGGTCCATGTACCCGAATGAGGTTGCGAAAATGACATTATAGCCCTGCATGGCATACTGCCGAATGACCCGGGCCGCATCCGGCCCCTCGGGCACGCTTTCGATATAAGTGGTCTTGACTTTGTCGCCAAATTCTTTCTCCAGCATTTTTCTGCCCGTATCGTGCTCCCAGCTCCAGCCGAGATCTCCAATGGGACCGACATAAATAAATGCCGCTTTCAAGGCTTCCGCAGCGTCCGCTTTCGCCGGTCCCGGTGCCCCACCGCCGAATAAACCCCAGGTAAATGCGACGAAAACCACCAGTGCTATAAAAAATTTATTTCTTTTCATGACAGCCTCCTTTCAAAATTGATGACTCAGGACATTTAAATGCCAAAAATGGGTTTAATATCCTAAATTTATTGACGAATAATGAAAATGGACATTGAGAGCTATGGCCCAGCCGCCATTTTTTCGGTCTGCTGAGCGTGGTTGGATCATTATGATTGGATTCAGGTGACGTATCACAACCTGTTTGCGAGTGCAAGCTTCAGATGCGCATCTTTAATCATTCGGCAAAGAACGGTCTGTTTTAACAACCGATCCTTTATTTTTTTTATAAATGCGGGTATGGTCTTAAATACAAATTATTAGGTTTGCGTCCCGCAAGTGATTTAATAAATAGTGAACGATTTTGTCAGTCGTTTTATTCGGCAATACAGGTATCAGGTGTTCCGCTTGAGGCGGATTCAGGTGTCAGGGAAGTTAAGACCAAAATCCGAACCAGGACAAACATGCGACCATTATTGCTATTGAGTAGCAAAGACTTGACACTGGTCACCGAAGGCCTGACACCTGACACCAGTTTTATTCTATTTTATTCTATAAGGAGCGAATTGATTGCAGCACATACACGGTTTGAAATGTCTGGTTTGCGGTAAGCTCTATCGGCCTGAAGACGTCGACTACGTCTGCCCGGATCATGGAGACGAGGGCGTTCTGGATGTGGTTTACGATTACGATGTGATCAGCCGGCAGTTGAGCAAAGAATCTCTGCTGCAGTCCGATGATCTTTCCATCTGGCGCTATCGGCTGCTGCTGCCCGTTGACGCGCGCATTGATGTCCCGGGCCTTTCAATCGGCTGGACGCCTTTGTATCCGGCGCAACGCCTGTCGACAGACCTGGGTCTGAAGAACGTCTGGGTCAAAGACGACGGACGCCAACCCACCGCCTCCTTTAAAGACCGCGCCAGCGCCATTGCCGTGGTGAAAGCCAAAGAAAAAGGCGCCCGGCTCATTACCACGGCCAGCACCGGAAATGCCGCCGCTGCTTTAAGCGGTTTGTGCGCCAGCATGCAGCAGGCCAATGTGATCTTTGTTCCGGAAACCGCCCCGCAGGCCAAAATCGCCCAACTGCTGGTATTTGGCTCGCACGTCTTTCTGGTCAAAGGAACTTACGATGATGCGTTTGAGCTGTGTCTGCAGGCCACGCGGAAATATGGCTGGTACAATCGCAATTCCGGGTTCAATCCTTACATGACCGAAGGCAAAAAAACAGCCGCTTATGAAATTTGTGAGCAATTGGACTGGCGGGCACCCGACTGCATCTTTGTGAGCGTGGGGGATGGATGTATCATCGGGGGCTTGCACAAGGGCCTCAAAGACCTGCAAGCTCTGGGCTGGATCGATAAGATGCCTAAATTAATGGGGGTGCAGGCTGCCGGCAGTAACTATTTGTACACCGCCTGGAAAAATAAGGAAGATATTCTCACCAAATCACCCATCGATGCCCATACCGTGGCAGACAGTATCAGCGCGGGATTGCCGCGGGACCGCATCAAGGCCCTGGTCGCCGTCAATGATTCTGAAGGCGCCTTTATCTGTGTTGAGGATGACGACATACTTGCCGCCATACCCGAATTGGCCCGCAAAACAGGCGTTTTTGCCGAGCCAGCCGGCGCAGCCGCTTACGCCGGCCTTGTCAAAGCGGTTGATCGGCAGCTGGTGTCCAGCGATGATTCCATCGTCGTTTTAAACACCGGCAATGGTTTAAAAGATGTCGCCGGCGCCATGCAGGCGGTTGAGCAAGTTGGGACCCAGCCGGTTCATGTCGAGCCGGATCTTGATGCTCTCAAGCAGGTAGTTGCCACATGGTAAATATAAAATAGGTGTCAGGTTTCGGGTGTCAGGTGTCAGGATTGCGAACCTCATGACTTTCGAAATCACCAGATCCTGCACTCTGTCATCCCTTTGCTGACACCTGAATCCGCCTCAGGCGGAACACTTGAAACCTCTTACTTGAGGAGATTGTACCGTGATTGATTTGACCATTGTTCCCGAAGGGCTTGAAAGCGCCGTTCAAAGGGCCAAAGAAAAAAAGATCATCATTCCCACATTCAAGCAGCAGCAAGATCCCGGCCGCATACCCGAGGCCATCGTCGCCCGGCTGAAAAATATCGGGCTGTGGGACATCGATCCCTTAAACCTCTTTCGGATCACGTGGCACAATGAGCCGGTGCCTCAAGGCGGCGGATTTGGCGATGTGAATTTCATTGAATTCCCCAAGGCAATCACCGGTGTCGAGGCGCGCATCGTGGCAATTGTCGGTAAATGGTTTCCTACCGGCGCGCATAAGGTGGGAGCCGCCTTTGGCTGCCTGGTACCGCGTTTGGTAACCGGTCAGTTCGACCCTGCTGTCCAGAAAGCCGTATGGCCGTCGACGGGTAATTACTGCCGCGGCGGGGCATACGATTCCACTTTGCTGGGCTGCGAATCCATTGCCATCCTGCCGGAGGGGATGAGCCGGGAACGCTTTGACTGGCTCGCATCGGTTTCCGGGGAAATCATTAAAACCCCGGGCAGCGAAAGCAATGTTAAAGAAATTTTTGACAAGTGCTGGGAGCTGCGGCAATCCGGACAGGATCTGACGATTTTTAATCAGTTTGACGAATTTGGCAATTATCTCTGGCATCATGAAATCACCGGGCCAGCGGTGCTGAAAGTCCTCAAACGCATCATGGGCCCTAAAGATAAATTTTGCGGCTTTATGTCAGCTACCGGCTCGGCCGGCACGATCGCCTGTGGCGATTTTCTCAAAAAGCAGTTTCCGGCCAGTAAAATTGTGGCCAGTGAGGCGCTGCAGTGCCCAACGTTGCTACGCAACGGGTTTGGCGAACACCGCATCGAGGGCATCGGTGACAAGCATGTGCCCTGGATTCACAATGTCAAAAATCTGGACATGGTCGTGGCCGTTGACGACGAAATTCCCATCAGCCTGATGCGTCTGTTTAACGAGCCGGCCGGCAAAAAATATCTGGCGGCCAAAGGCGTTCCTGCGGAGCTGCTTGAAATGCTTGACCTGCTGGGCATATCCTGCATCGGCAATTTGGTGACAGCCATTAAATTCGCGCGCTATTATGAACTGGGGGATCAGGATATTGTCATGACGGTGCTGACCGATTCGATGGAGATGTACGCCAGCCGGCTGGTCGAGCTCAACCAGGAACGCGGCAAGTTTAGCGATAGCGATGCGGCTGCTGTTTATGCCCGCCATATTGAGGGGCTGACCATCGACAACATGGAGGAACTGACATACTACGGGCGGAAACGCATCCACAATCTCAAGTATTATACCTGGGTTGAGCAGCAGGGTAAAACCTACGAAGAGATCCAGCAGCAATGGTATGATGATGATTACTGGAACAGTATCCCTACCAATGCGGATCAAATCGATGCCCTGATCGAGGAGTTCAATTCCAAAACCGGACTACTCGATAAGCTATAGCTGTTAAAGCGGAATGGATTCCATTTAAATTTTAGAAATTAGACAGGATTTTCTTTTCTTTCACGGTTTCCGGATGAAACCGTGAAAATACAATCCGCCTTACGGCGGAAACAATCAGGGTTATAAATTGGCTATACATCAATCAAAGACGGCTGCGATATGATGAACTCTCTGTAAAGAGGCGTTGTTTTACATCTCATTTTGGAAATTGGTACTTTATCATATATTAGGATACTGCGCATTCCGCGAAGCGGATTAGGTTTCATCACTTTCTTCCGGAAAGTGATGAACATAAAAAGATCCGGTAAATCCTGTTAATCCTGTCATAGAAAAATAAAATCAGGATCCATTCAGATTGATAGAGGATTTGACATGAACATTGATTTTAAAGCAGTTTTGAATCGTGCCAACAAATATAAGCCCGAGATCTCAAAATTCTTGCGCGATATGATTGCCATTCCCAGCGAAAGCCGTCAGGAAGAAAAGGTCATCCAGCGCATCAAGCAGGAAATGGAAGCAGTTGGATTCGACCGGGTGGATATCGACCCCATGGGAAATGTCTTGGGGTATATCGGAAACGGACGGCATCTGGTTGCAATGGACGCCCATGTGGACACAGTGGGTGTCGGTGATCCCGAACAGTGGGATGTTGATCCCTATCAGGGGTATGAAGATGATGAGATCATCGTGGGGCGCGGCGCCAGCGACCAGGAAGGCGGTATGGCCGCTATGGTCTATGCCGGCAAAATCATCAAAGATCTGGATCTGCAAGATGACTATACACTGTTGCTGAGCGGAACGGTTCAGGAAGAAGACTGCGACGGCCTCTGCTGGCAATATATCATCAATGAAAGCAACATCCGGCCCGATTTCGTTGTTTCTACTGAACCCACCTCCTGTCGGATCTACAGAGGCCAGCGCGGTCGGATGGAGATCAAAGTGTCGACCAGCGGGGTCAGCTGTCATGGCTCGGCACCTGAAAGGGGCGATAATGCCATATTCAAAATGGCGCCGATTCTCAATGAGCTTCAGGTGTTAAACGGTCGTTTACGGGAAGACGATTTTTTAGGCAAGGGGTCGCTGACGGTTTCAGAAATTTTTTCCAGTTCGCCCTCACGCTGTGCGGTTGCCGACGGCTGCTGGATCTCCATCGATCGACGCTTGACTACCGGTGAAACCAGCGAATTGGCATTGCAGGAAATTCGGGAATTGCCAGCTGTCAGAAAAAGCGGTGCCCGGGTGGAGATGTATACCTATGACCGGCCATCGTATACCGGTCTGGTCTATGCAACGGATTCCTATTTTCCGGCCTGGACTCTGGAAGAAAAACATCCGGCCTGTCAGACGCTGGTGGCCGGCTATCAAAACCTTTTTGGAAAAGACCCGGTGGTGGATAAATGGACATTTTCAACCAACGGGGTGGCCATCACCGGGATGTCTGATATTCCCTGTATCGGTTTTGGGCCGGGACATGAAGATCAGGCTCACGCACCTAACGAGAAGACCTGGAAAAGCGAGCTGGTTCAGGCCGCAGCCATGTATGCTGTCATACCGGCAATGTATATTGATCTTATTACCAGAAATTAGTGTATTGCTTGGATGAATAGAAATATTTCAGCAAGGTGGGAACCATGCCCAAATTGCTTGTCATCGCTATCGGCGGCAATTCTTTGATAAAGGATCCCCGTTATCAGCGTGTCGAGGATCAATATGCCGCCATCTGTGAAACCGCCCGCCCGATTGTTGATCTTATCGAAGGCGGTTACCGAACGATCATCAGCCATGGGAATGGCCCTCAGGTAGGCTTTATTCTACGACGATCGGAAATTGCCTACATGCATGAAGGGCTGCATTTTGTGCCCCTGGCAAGCTGTGTGGCCGACACCCAGGGCGCCCTGGGCTACCAGATCCAGCAGGCACTTGAAAATGAGTTCAACAAGCGCCGCTTGAACCAGATGGCCGTGACAGTCGTTACGCGGGTCGAAGTTGATCCGTATGATCCTTCATTCGCTGATCCAGACAAGCCCATTGGTTCTTCTTACAACGAACTGCAGATTAAAAACCTGCAAAAAGATCATCCGGAATGGGCGGTCATCCGCGATGCCGGACGCGGTTACCGGCGAGCGGTGCCTTCCCCGATGCCTGTCCGCATCATTGAGCTGGATGCGATTGAAACTTTAGTCAATCAAGGGTTTTGCGTTATTGCCATTGGCGGTGGTGGCATACCGGTCGTCCGCCTTGACGATGGCACGTTTGAAGGCCGTGATGCCGTTGTCGACAAAGACTATGCCTCCAGTTTGCTGGCCACCCGCTTAAATGCCGACATTCTGTTGATATCAACGGCCGTTGACAATGTTTTTTTAAATTATGGAACAGCTGACCAAAAGGCCTTGGACGCCATAAGTGCAGAGGAGACCAAACGTTTGATGGCCGAAGGCCATTTTGCCGCCGGCAGTATGCTGCCCAAAATTAAAGCTGCGCTGGATTTCCTCGAGCACGGTGGTGAGAGCGCGATCATTACCAGCCCGCACCTCTTGAAGGCGGCCATAGAAGGAGAAGCCGGTACGCGTATAATTTGAAATGTCTCACGCAAAGCCGCAAAGACGCCAAGATAAAAAAATAAGTTTATCTTCGTGTACGATGAACATCCGCAGTGGCTTTGAAGCTGACGACAACGAATAATATTTAACCACGAAGAACACGAAGAACGAAAAGAAAACAAAATTTTACTTTTTAAAGCCCTTCGTGAACTTCGTGCACTTCGTGGTAGATTTATATATTTAGATAAACCATCCATTCGAACAAGATATGTGAATCATGATAAAATTTACATTAAACGGCGTGGACATATCCTATGACGGTGACCACAAGCGGTCATTGTTAAATTATCTAAGAGAGACGGCCGGCATTGTTTCGGTTAAAAATGGTTGCAGTGGGGAAGCAACCTGCGGTGCTTGCTTGGTCGAGGTGGATGCCAAGCCGGCGTTATCCTGTGTAACCCCCATGCGCAAACTGGATGGTGCCAGCATCGTCACCATTGAAGGTTTTCCGGCAAGCCTGCGCCAAACACTCGGGCGGGCATTTGTGGCCCAAGGAGCGGTGCAGTGCGGTTTTTGCACACCTGGCTTTTTATCGCGCTCCAAAATACTTTTGGAAAACAACCCCCAACCCAGCCGCCAGGAAATTATTAAAGCCCTTCGATTTAACCTGTGTCGCTGTACCGGTTATATCAAAATTGTCGATGCCATCGAACTGGCGGCCGAGCATTTGCGCAATAATCAGGAGATTCAACTTACCGCTAGCGGCAAGGTGGGCACATCTCAGCCCAAATACGATGCCTATGACAAAGCAGTTGGCCGCAGCGCGTTTATTGATGATATGCGCATTGATGGCATGCTGCATGGGGCCCTCAAATTCAGCGACCATCCCCGGACGCAAGTCCGCCGGATTGACGTTGCCGCAGCAGAAAACATACAGGGTGTCGTGCGGGTTTTTACGGCCAATGATATTCCCGGTGAACGCACCATCGGCGTGATTCACCAGGATTGGCCCGTGATGATTGCAGCCGGTGAGTCTACGCGCTACATCGGAGATGTCCTGGCCGGCGTGGTGGCCCAAGACGAAGATACTGCCCGCCGGGCTGCTGCTGCGATCGATGTGGAATATGATGTCCAAGAGCCGTTGACAGATGTGCATCGTGCTGAAAACAGCCCCGTTAACGTCCATGAGTCCGGCAACCTGCTGAGTGTATCCCATATTCAACGCGGCGATGATATTGATTCGGTTTTTAAGGCATCAGCCCATGTGGTCGAAGCGACTTATCAGACCCAGCGGGTGGAGCACGGCTTTTTGGAAACTGAGGTCGCGATTGCATTGCCCATGGGACGGGACGGGATTGAACTTTATGTTCAAAGCCAGGGTGTATATGAAGACCAGCGGCAGATCGCCCGCATCCTCGGTGTTGCCAGCGATAAGGTCAGCGTTAAACTGGTTCCCACTGGCGGGGGATTTGGCGGCAAAGAAGATTTGACCGTTCAGGGTCATGCGGCTGTTTTCAGTTACCTGCTCAATCAACCGGTCAAGGTCAGCTTAAGCCGCTCAGAATCCATTCGCATGCATCCCAAGCGACATCCCTTTTACATGCAGTACACCCTGGGGTGTGATGAACACGGTAAGCTGACCGGCTTGTCCGCGCGCATTTTAGGAGATACCGGCGCTTATGCATCATTGGGGGGTGAAGTGCTGGAAAGGGCTGCCGGTCACGCCACCGGAGCTTATTACGTTCCGAATGTCGATATTGAATCCAAAGCGGTTTATACCAACAATATCCCCTGCGGCGCCATGCGGGGCTTCGGGGTTAATCAGGTCACCTTTGCCATGGAAGGCTGTATTGAAAAGCTGTGTGTTAAAGGCGGGTTTGACCCCTGGCAGTTCCGGTATGATAATGTGCTTGAAACCGGCAAAGCCACGGCCACCGGGCAGATTCTGGGTGAAGGCGTCGGTTTGAAAGAGACTCTGCTGACGGTCAAAGACGAATTTTACGCGGCCAAAACAGCGGGGCTGGCCTGTGGCATCAAAAACTGCGGCATCGGCAACGGCGTCCTTGAAGAATGTGACGTTAAAATTGAAATTCAACCTGAAAATCGCATCCTATTACAGCACGGCTGGACCGAAATGGGCCAGGGGGTGGATACCGTCGCCCAGCAGATTCTGTGCGAAGAAATCGGAATCGATAATCCGGATTGTGTTGAAGTCAGCGTCAACACCGAGTCCAAAGCACGGGCCGGCATGACTACCGCCAGCCGTGCAACCTTTCAAATGGGACATGCCATCATCAGCGCAGCAAGTGATCTTAAAAAGGATTTAACCTCCAAGAGCCTGGCGCAATTAAAGGGCAAGGTATATACTGGCCGCTGGGTTTGTGATTGGACCACCCCGCTCGATGAACCGGGAGAAGTGCTGACCCATTATTCTTATGGTTATGCCACCCATCTGGTGATCTTGGACGAATCCGGACAGGTGGACCGGGTCATCGCGGCCCATGACGGAGGGAAAATCATCAACCCGATCCTGTTTGAAAGCCAAATTGAAGGGGCGGTCGTCATGGGGCTTGGTTATGCGCTTAGCGAGGAACTGCCCATGGAGGAAGGGCAGCTGAAAATAAAACGTTACGGCAAGCTGGGTCTTCCGCGCATCAAACAGGTACCGCGCATTGAGGTCAAGAAGGTAGAAGTCAAAGATCCGCTGGGCCCTTACGGTGCCAAAGGGATAGGGGAGATTGGCAACATCCCCACGGCCGGTGCTGTTGCCAATGCATTGTTTCGCTATGATGGGGTGCCGCGCTATCAACTTCCGATCAATAAGCGGCAAAAAGTATTATAGGTTCTTTGTTACGTGTAGCATATGATTTGTTTTATCGAGGACGTTTACGAGGACGACGACGAGGACGAAACGTTATATGCTTTATCGTACTCGTCCTCCTACTCGTCCTCGTCCTCGGCTTTTTGGAGGTGTTCTTTGTATCAAACAATCGGCACTTACACCGCTGCATAAAAAAAGTGCCAGACAGCCAGCAACCAGAGGACAGGCGACAGAGTACAGAATGTGATGCTTGCCATCCAAAAAATAGTCATCTGTCTACTGCTAATAACTGCTGAACCATTGAAATAAGATCTCTAAACCTGGAACCTGCACTAACCAATGATAAGGAGAAGGGATGACCCTATACCTGAAGGATGCCACCTATATCGATTGGAAGACCCTGGCGTTTACCGCGACTCATTTGGCGGTTTCCCCTGGTGATGACGGCGGTATCGAGTTTATAGATGCGCTGCCGTCAGCAGATGACTTGGGCGCCGATGATCAGATTTTGGATTGTCGACATCAGCTGGTTACCCGGGCATTTGGTTGCGCTCATCATCATATCTATTCCGCTCTGGCCAGAGGGATGCCGGCACCGGCGAAAATTCCCCAAAATTTTTCGGAAATTCTGCAATATATATGGTGGCACCTGGATAAATCCCTTAACACGGATATGATCGAAGCCAGTGCGCTGGTCTCCGCATTGTATTGCGCCAAAAACGGGGCCACCTTTGTGATTGATCATCATGCCTCGCCTTTTGCCATCGATGATTCGCTGGAAACCATCGCCAGGGCATTTGATCGTATCGGCATTTCCCATTTGCTGTGTTATGAGATATCCGACCGGGACGGGGAGGGATCTAAAGAAAAAGGCCTGCAGGAAACCGATTCCTTTCTAAGCTCTGGACGTCAGGGCCATGTCGGCTTGCATGCCTCTTTTACCGTCGGTGATGATTTGCTCAAACGGGCCATCGATCTGGCCCACAAGCATGATACCGGTCTGCATGTGCATGTTGCCGAGGATGCGGTCGATCAGGATGCCTGTTTAAAACAATACAACAAAAGGGTAGTGGAGCGTTATGCGGACACCGGTGCGCTGGAGCTGTCCAAATCGATATTTTCCCATTGCATCCATTTGAGCGAAAAGGAAAAACAACTGCTGCGCGACTCCGGTATTTACGTCGTGCAGAACACCGAAAGTAACTTGAATAACAATGTGGGCGTTACCAATTACCGGGAGCTGGGCGATAACATCATCCTTGGAACTGATGGCATGCACAGCGATATGCTGCGCAGCGCCAAAGCTGCGTTTTTAACCGGTCAGGCGACCGAAGGCCTGGGTATGGACACGGTTTACAACCGCTTTCGAAAGGTACATGATTATATTCGGGAAAACGGATTTAGCGGCGACGGGGACAATCATCTGGTTATCTTAGATTATGATTCGCCCACGGATATCAATGCCGGAAATTTTTTAGGGCACTTTGTCTATGGGATTGATGCCCGCCACGTGGAGAGCGTAATTGCAGGCGGCAAGCTGATAATCGAAAACAGAAAACTGCTGACGATGGCCGAAGACGAAATCTTGGCCTATTCACGGGAGATGGGCCGCATGCTATGGGCGAAAATGAGTGGTGACAAATAAGCTGTTTTTTTCTCACCGCAAAGACGCAGAGCACGCAGAGAGTTTTTACCTTTTGTCCGATCGGGAGATTGCGATCGGACAAAAACTCAGCTCTATGGGTGTGGAGGTAATTTTCAGCTGCCGCAGGCATAGTTGTGTTGATTTGCCGTCATCTCCCGGCAAATCAAAGAATTTAAATCTTTGCGATCTTTGCGCCTCGAGCGCAGCGGGCGGTGATATTATATTGCTAAATGATTGTACGTACATCAAATAAGTAGGGGTTTACATATCATGGTCAAACAAGAACTTTTGAAAAGGATCGAATCCCTGAAGCAAAAAAATGTCAGCGGGATGTATCTGAACGATTTTCTGCTGACCTGGGATAAATCTGAGGATGAAATTGCCGCCACTTTGCAGACAGCGGAAATATTGCGTGCTTTGCGTCAGCAGAATATCTCCAGCCGTTTATTTGACACCGGTCTGGCCATTTCAATTTTCAGAGACCAATCCACCCGGACCCGCTTTAGTTTTGCCAGCGCCTGTAATTTGCTCGGTCTGGCCATTCAGGATCTAGACGAAGAAAAATCACAGGTTGCCCATGGCGAAACCGTGCGGGAAACGGCAAATATGATTTCATTCCTGGCGGAGGTGATTGGTATTCGAGATGACATTTATATCGGCCAGGGCCACACCTATATGAAAGAGGTGGCCCAGGCGGTCAGTCAGGGACACCAAGAGGGCGTGTTGCCGCAGCGGCCGACTTTGGTCAACCTGCAGTGTGATATTGATCATCCCACCCAGACGATGTCCGATGTGCTTCATCTGATCAACACTTTCGGCGGCCCTGAAAATTTGAAAGGCAAAAAAATCGCTATGTCCTGGGCCTACTCGCCTTCCTATGGCAAACCGCTGTCGGTGCCCCAGGGCATTATCGGCCTGATGAGCCGCTTTGGGATGGAAGTTGTGCTGGCCCATCCCGAAGGCTATGACCTGATGACGGATGTGGTAGGCGTTGCGCAATCAAACAGCACACAATTCGGTGGGTCTTTCAGTCAGGTGACGAGCATGGCGGACGCTTTCAAGGATGCCGACATCGTTTATCCGAAAAGCTGGGCGCCCTATAGCGTTATGGAGGAGCGCACGCGCTTGCTGCAGGACGGCGATCGCAAAGGACTGCAAGCGCTTGAAAAACGCTGCCTGGAGATCAACCAGCAACATATCGATTGGGAATGCACCGAGCAGTTGATGAAAACTACCCGGCAGGGCCGGGCGCTGTATATGCACTGTCTGCCGGCTGATATCAGCGGTGTCAGTTGCGAAAGGGGCGAAGTGGCGGCGTCGGTCTTTGAGCGTTACCGGGTGGCGCAGTACACCCAGGCCAGCTATAAACCATATATTATTGCGGCGATGATTTTTCTGAGTAAATTTGAGAAGCCGGCGGAGAAATTATCCGAGCTGGTTCAAAATGTTAAACGAAGGGTTCATAAGTGACTAAGGTGATCTAAAATGCCTAATGAGCCTAAAATAATGGTCTCGCTTCGCTATATCTTTTAAAAAGATAGAATTCCTTAACTTTAGTCACTCCAATTATTGGAGAAATTCCATGAGTGATAAATTCACCTGTTGCCCGATAGGCCGTCTGCTGCAATGGATTCTGGAAGAAGAAAAGCAAGGCCAGATCTTCGGGATTCGTCAAGAGCTTTTCTTTGTGCCCCAACCGGGTGATACCTTTAAAATGCAGCGTTACGGTCAGACGCTGGAGACACCCATCGGGGTGGCTGCAGGCCCGCACACACAGCTTTCACAGAACATCATTAGTGCCTGGCTAACCGGTGCCCGGTATATAGAGCTTAAAACCATCCAGACGCTGGATGAGTTGGAGGTGACCAAACCCTGCATCGATATGACCGATGAGGGCTATAACTGCGAATGGTCCCAGGAACTTAAGCTGGAGCAGTCGTTTGACGAATACCTGAACGCCTGGATTGTTTTGCACATTCTCAAAGATAAATTCGGCTGGGGAGAATCCGGGTCGGCCGGATTTATCTTTAACATGAGCGTCGGCTATAATCTGGAGGGCATCCTCAATGCCAATGTCCAACAGTTTCTGGATAAGATGGCCGACTGTGGTGCCGAGAAAAGCGCCAAAATTGAACAACTGGCAAAGATCTATCCGCGAGTCCGGGATCTAGATATCCCTGACCGACTGACCGATAATATTACCATTTCCACCATGCACGGCTGCCCGCCGGATGAGGTCGAAAAGATCGGTCGCTATTTTGTCGAGGAGCGCAAACTGCACACCACCATCAAGTTGAATCCAACACTGCTGGGGCCCGAAAAGCTACGTCATATCCTGAACGATAAATTGGGCTTTGAAGTCCATGTCCCGAATCTGGCCTTTGAGCATGATCTAAAATATGAGGCCGGTGTTGCATTGATCCAAGCGCTGCGAACCAGCGCTGATAAAATCGGCGTTAAATTTAATCTGAAGTTGACCAATACGCTGGAAACCACCAACGATCATCAGAACCTGCCCGACAGCGAGCAAATGATTTACATGAGCGGTCGCGCGCTGCATCCGATCAGTATCCATCTGGCCGAGCGCCTGCAGGCCGAATTCGACGGTCAGCTGGATATCAGCTTTTCGGCCGGCTGCGATTGCTTCAATGTAAGCGAACTTCTGGCCTGCAATTTGCGCCCGGTAACGGTTTGCTCCGATATCCTAAAGCCCGGCGGATACGGGCGTCTGAGCCAGTATATTGAGGAAATTTCAGCCCGTTTTGAGAAAGCCGGTGCGGATTCGATCAACACCTTTATTACCGCCCGGGCCCAAACTGAGGATTCAACACGGGCATCCTTGATTAATCTTAAAACCTATGCTGCGGCCGTCGTCGCTGATGAGGCCTATCAGAAATCACAGTTTCCCTATGAAAACATTAAGACACCGCGAAAACTGACGGCCTTTGATTGTGTCCAGGCACCGTGTGTCTCCACCTGCCCGGCCAGCCAGGATATTCCCGGTTATATGCACTACACAGCTTCGGCCGACTACCAGAAGGCCCTGGATGTCATTTTGGAAACCAACCCGTTTCCCAACATGCAGGGAATGGTGTGTGATCATTTGTGCCAGTACAAATGCACCCGTATGAATTATGATGGCTCTCTGTTAATCCGGGAGATCAAACGCTTTGTTGCCCAAAAACAGGATCGCACCGGACCGCGCAAACCGACTGCGCCCAATGGGCTCAAAGTTGCCATCATCGGCGCCGGCCCATCCGGGCTGGCCTGTGCATATTTTCTGGCGCTGGACGGTTTTGACGTCGATGTTTACGAAGCCAAGGATAAACCCGGAGGTATGGCAGCTGACGGTATCCCCAGCTTTCGCCTGGATGACGACAGCCTGAAAAAAGACATCGAGGGCATTGTTGCGCTGGGGGTTAAAATTCATTTTGGTTCGACCATAAATTCGCAAAGATTCGAACAACTGAGAAGCACCTATCAATATGTTTACATTGCGGTGGGCGCCCAAAGCGGTTTGAATTTAGGCATTCCCGGTGAAGATGCACCGGGCGTATATGATCAGATCAGTTTTCTAAGGGCGGTTAACCGCAACCAGGCACCGGAGCTGGGCAAAAATGTGGTCGTTATCGGCGGCGGCAATTCGGCCATGGATGCGGCCCGCACCGCCAACCGATTGGTGGGTCCGGAGGGTAAAGTCAGTATTGTTTACCGCCGCACCCGCGAAGAAATGCCGGCGGACCTTGAAGAGGTTCAAGCCGCACTCGCAGAAGGTGTCGAACTGATTGAGCTGACAGCACCGGAATGCCTGCTGGTGGAAGATGGGCGCGTGACATCCAACGTTTGTTTCAAGATGGAACTGGGTCAGACCGATGCCAGCGGCCGGCCGCGGCCAATCAAAATCGAGGGGACTGAATTTGAAATTCAGGTGGACAGTGTGATCTCCGCTATCGGACAGCGGGTCGAGCTGGATTTTTTTCCGGATGAGGATTTGCAACCTGATCCCGACACCTTTGAAACCCAGCTGATCAATGTCTTTGCTGGCGGAGATGCTGTGCGCGGGCCGTCCACCTTAATCAAGGCCATCGCTGACGGCAAGCGGGTCGCTGAGACCATCAGGCAACGGGCAGCCGTCGAATTTGAGCTGCCGGCAGCTTGCAGCGATCGCAAGCCCGATTTGAAAACGCTGCAGATTGCCCAGGCGCGGCGAATGTTCGGCCCTCGGATGCCTGAAACGTCCACCGACAAACGGCATAGCTTTGATTTGGTGATCCAAACCCTGGATGAGGCCGCCGCCAAGCAGGAAGCCAAGCGCTGTTTGCAATGCGATCTGCTGTGTAATATTTGCACCACGGTTTGCCCCAATCGGGCCAATATGGCTTACGCGTTGGATCCGATTGAATTTCATGTTTGCCAGGTCGTGCGCCTTGGCAAAGACATCCGCATCGAAGAATTGGAGAAAGTCAGCATCACCCAGCCGTTTCAGATTATTAACATCGGCGATTTCTGTAACGAATGCGGCAACTGCACCACTTTCTGCCCGACCAGTGGCGCACCGTATAAAGTCAAACCCAAATTTTATTTGACTGCCGACAGTTTTAAAAACGAACAAAACGGCTACACATTTATGGATGGGGTATTGAAAGCCCGAGTGGATGGCAAACTGGAAAGCTTATCCCAGGATGCAGACCGCCTCATTTATGAATCATCGGAGATCAGAGCGCAGCTGAATGGTAAAACGTTTAAGGTTGAAGACGCGACGCTGCTGTCAGATGCAAACACCCCGATTGAGCTGCGCCATGCCGCCCGGATGGCGGTTCTGTATACGGCTTTGAAAGATTTGCCCATATTTGTGTGAATGCAATATGGTCTGATTCTGCCCCGCAGAAATATGCATATATTTTCTTACCACAAAGACACGAAGGTCACAAAGAAACGCTTTAAACAATTTACTTTTCGTGACCTTTGTGGTCTTGATGTCTTTGTGGTTAAAGTGCATTATCGCGCAAAACCGCAAAGCTGGCCAATGGATTTCCGAAGATTAGAAAAATCTTTGCGCCTTAGCGTCTTTGC
The DNA here is from genome assembly GCA_030066985.1 of Desulfobacterales bacterium. Taxonomy (NCBI): domain Bacteria; kingdom Pseudomonadati; phylum Thermodesulfobacteriota; class Desulfobacteria; order Desulfobacterales; species Desulfobacterales bacterium. Next base: position 156,773 of record JASJAN010000001.1, on the reverse strand, counting down.
GTGAGGCTTGTTTTCCGGCCAAGCCGGATCAGGAGATACCATGCAAAATTCGAACAATGCCGTCGATCCCGCCCTGGAAATAGTCTACGGGCTGAATGATAAACCACCGTTGGGGGAAACCCTGTTTGCGGCCCTGCAGCATCTGTTGGCCATCATTGTCGGCATCATGACACCACCGCTGATCATTGCCAATGTGCTGGGGTTTTCTCCGGAAATGAAGGCCTATCTGATCAGTATGGCGCTTTTTGTATCCGGCATTGCCACCTTTATTCAGGTTAAAAAAATTGGACCGGTTGGGTCAGGGCTTTTAAGCATTCAGGGCACCAGTTTTGCGTTTTTAGGCGCCATTATATCCGTCGGCATTGCGGCCAAAAAATCGGGTGCCAGCCAGGAAGAGATTATGTGTATGATTTTAGGGGTCTGTTTTGTGGGATCTTTCATTGAAATGATCTTCAGCCGGTTTATTCCCTTGCTGCGTAAAATTATCACCCCGCTGGTAAGCGGCATTGTGGTTACGCTGATTGGTCTGTCCCTGCTAAAAGTCGGCATCACTGATTTCGGCGGCGGTAAATGGCTGCTGGACAACAAACCTGAATTATTTGCCAGCCCGACCAACATTTTCCTGGGAGCCCTTGTCCTGTGTACCATTATTTTCTTAAATCGAAGCCAGAACAAATTTGTTCGTATGAGCGCGATCGTCGTCGGTTTGGTATTGGGCTACGTTGTGGCCGCCATGCTGGGGAAGGTGAACTTTGCAAGGCTGGCCGGTATGAGCTGGCTGGCGGTCCCGCATCCCTTTAAGTTTGGGTTTTTTCAATTTTCATGGACGGCATTTATTCCAATAGCGCTGTTATACCTGATTACAACCGTGGAATCCATTGGCGATTTGACCGCCACCTCGATGGTATCCAAACAACCTATCAGCGGGGACCGATATTTTAAGACCATTTCGGGCGGCATACTGGGCGATGGGGTCAACTCGGCCTTGGCGGCGCTTTTTAATTCTTTTCCAAACACGACCTTCAGTCAAAACAATGGTGTTATTCAACTCACCGGTGTGGCCAGCCGCAAGGTGGGCTATTTTATTGCCCTTTTGCTGGTCATTGTCGGCATGTTTCCTGTGGTGGGCGGTATATTCAGCATTATTCCCAATTCCGTATTGGGTGGTGCGACCATTATTATGTTTGGCACCGTCGCTGCCGCTGGTATTAAAATCATCGCTTCCAGTGTGATCAACCGCCGCGGTATGCTGATCATGGCCATATCGCTGGGTACCGGTTTGGGAGTTGTCTTCGTTCCCCAGATATTGAGTAAATTCCCGGATATTATTCAAAAGATATTTGGCTCGGCAATTACCACCGGCGGCTTGACGGCCATTTTTTTAAATATCGTATTGCCGCGCGGGGGGGTGATGGATGAGCAAGTTAAAGATGAGCCCGAACCTGCAACGGTATAATAATTTACTTTGGTTATGATCTTTTAAAATTTACCACAGAGAACACAGAGATCACGGAGAAAGAACTAAGTGTATTATCTTTAAGAAAACAGCATCAGAATTTTTCTCTGTGGGCTTTGTGAACTCTGTGGTGAATAATAAGTATTTGATTTCATAGATTACGCCAGGAATATTATAGAAAGAGAGGCGGCAATGGCAATTGGCAAATCTGTTAAACGGGTCGATGCGGTGGCGAAGGTAACCGGCCGAGCTAAGTATACCGACGACTTTTACATGCCCGGCATGTTGGTGGCCAAATATTTACGCAGCACCATGGCTCATGGCCGTGTGAAAAAAATTGATACCCGCAAAGCAAGAGAGCTCCCCGGGGTGGAAGCCGTATTCACGTATGAAGATGTTCCCAAAAGCCTTTATGCCACTGCCGGCCATCCATACTCACTGGATCCGGCCCACAAGGACGTCGAAGACCGCCTGCTGCTCACCGAGCATGTCCGCTACTGGGGTGATGAAATCGCCATCGTGGTGGCCGAAAACAATATTGTTTTGCAAGAGGCACTTAAGCTGATCGAGGTGGAATACGAGACCTATGAGCCCCTGGTCGATCCGCAGACCTCGCTGGCGAAAGGCGCACGCGAGATTCATGCTGGATCCAAGAATGTGATTGGTGAGTCTGAATATACCGTGGGCGGCAAAATCGAAGATGCTCTTAGTCGTGCCGACATTACCCTGGACAACCAATACCGTACACAGATGTGCCAGCACTGCCATATCGAAAATCATATTGCCTATGCTTACATGGATGACCTGGAGCACATCGTTGTGGTGTCATCGACCCAAATTCCACACATTGCCAGAAGAATCGTCGGTGAGGCTTTAGACATACCGTGGGGGCGAATCCGAATTGTTAAACCCTATATCGGTGGCGGATTCGGTGCCAAACAGGATGTCATTCTTGAACCCATGGTGGCTTTTCTAACCTTGAAATTGGATGGACGACCGGTCAAGATCGATCTGTCTCGTGAAGAGTGTATGATCGGCACCCGAACGCGTCACCCCTTTGACATAAAGATGCGCGCCGGCGCCAATCAAGATGGAACCCTGGTGGCGCTGGAAATAGATGCAGTGGCCAATACGGGTGCCTATGCATCTCACGGGCATTCGGTAGCCGGTGCCGCCGGTTCAAAATCCCGCTCGCTTTATCCGCGGGCGGCCATGCACTATCACGCTAAAACCGTCTATACCAATACGCCGACCGCCGGCGCCATGAGGGCCTACGGGGCGCCGCAGGTCATCTTTGCCGTGGAGTGCATCGTTGAAGAGGCGGCCCGTAAAATCGGGATGGATCCGGTGGCCTTTCGAGTGCAAAACGTTGCGCGGCAGGGCGATGCGGATCCGTTAACCGGTGAGCGCTTTGAAAGCTGCGGTCTAATCGAATGCCTCCAAAAGGGCAAAGACCTGATTGACTGGGATAAAAAGCGGGCGGCTTGGCGCAAAAAACAGACCGGGCCGCTGCGGCACGGCCTGGGTGTGGCCTGTTTTAGCTATGCCTCCGGTACCTATCCGGCCTGCCTGGAAATTGCCGGAGCGCGCATCATTCTCAACCAGGATGCCTCTTTGCATATTCAGGTGGGCGCCACCGAAATCGGGCAGGGTCTGGATACGATTGTGGCCCAGATGGCTGCCGAGACGGTAGGTGTGCCATATGCGGTTGTGCATGTGGTCTCCACCCAGGACACGGACGTGGCCCCCTTTGATACCGGCGCTTATGCCTCGCGCCAGGCCTATGTGGCCAGCAACGCCGTGTTCCGGGCGGCGCGAGAGCTAAAAGCCAAAATCCTTGAACACGCCGGCCGGGTAACCGGAATCCTGGGCGGGGAGCTCGACATTCTAAACGGAGATATTGTGGATCGCAAAGACCCCGCACGCAAGGTTATTGCGCTCAAAGAAGTGGCGCTGGACGCTTATTACGACAAGCAGCACGGCGGTCAGTTAACCGCAGATGTCTCTCACAAAACCTGCACCAACGCGCCGACTTTCGGCTGCACCTTTGTTGAAATCGAGGTGGATATACCTTTGTGCAAAGTGGAGATAAAAGAAATTTACAACGTGCATGATTCCGGTGTTATCCTGCACCCCGTGATGGCAAAAGGCCAGGTGCACGGCGGGGTGGCCATGGGCATCGCTGCCGGGCTTTATGAGGAGATGAAGATCGATTCTGAAACCGGCAAGATATACAATAATAATTTTCTGGATTATAAAATACCCACGGTTGTGGATGTGCCGGACATTGGCTGTGAGTTTGTCGAAACCTATGAGCCGTCATCCGGTTACGGCAACAAGGCGTTAGGCGAGCCGCCGATTATTTCACCGCCACCGGCGATTCGCAATGCCATCTATGACGCCACCGGCATTGCCATCAATGAGCTGCCCATGACGCCGCATACGCTGTTTCGGTATTTTAAAAAAGCCGGGTTGATTTGACTATGATATCAACGCCCGCTTCGCTCAAGGCGCAGAGATCGCAGAGAAGGCTCTTTTTCCTTTGTCGTTGAGAGGACGACAAAGGAAAACCACTTAGCAGCTGCGCTGCAAAATAATAAAAACTAGGCTTCTGAGATTTTAGGAAGCTTATCATCACAGCCCGTAGAGCTTGATGATTTTCGCTTTTCGGCGTCTCAGCGAAAAGCGAAAAAATAAAAAAACTCAGCGTCCTCTGCGTCTCTGCGGTGAACAAAATCAAATTCATCCTAAAAAGGAGAGTGAATGTTTAATTTTAAGAGCTATTCCAAGGCCGGCAGTGTTCAAGAGGCGATTCAGCTCTTAGAGCAAAATCCCGCGGCGCATCTGATTGCCGGTGGCACCGATATGCTGGTCAAACTGCACAAGGGCAAAGCGCAGTTTGATCACCTGGTGGATATTCACGATATCGCCGAGCTCAATTATATCACCCAAAACGATGCGGGCGATATCATCATTGGACCTCTGGCGTGCTTTACGCATGTGGCTGAATCCGAGTTGATTTGCAAGCACATACCGGTCTTAGCCGAAGCCGTCCTTACCATCGGCGGGCCTCAGGTTCGAAACATGGCAACCATCGGCGGTAATCTATGCAACGGTGTGCCCAGTGCCGACAGCGCCACACCCCTGATCGCCCTTAATGCCACTGTGACCATTGACGGTGGAAATGGTTCCCGCCAAATGCCTTTGGAATCATTTTTTCTGGGTCCCAGCCAGGTGGCGGTCAAACAACATGAAATACTGACCGCGATTACCATTACCCGGGACAACTATACTGGCTATTTTGGGCATTTTCATAAGTATGCCATGCGGGATGCTATGGATATTTCCACCATCGGCTGTTCAGCGGTTTGCAAGATTAAAGATGGCATCCTACAAGACCTTCGGCTGGCCTTTGGGGTGGCCGCACCTGTTCCCATTCGCTGCAAAGGGACTGAAGATAAAGTTCGGGGCCGGAAGATCACATCGAAACTGTTGGATGATATTGCCACGGCTGTGCCGGCTGATGTTCGCCCGCGGACATCCTGGCGGGCGGCCAAGGAATTCCGGCTGCAAATCATCACCACTCTGGCCCAGCGGGTTGTGGAGCAGGCAGTATTGAAGGCGGGAGGAATCATACAGTGAATCATAAAATTACCCTTACGGTAAACGGTAAGCCAAAAGAAATCAGCGTTGATGTACGACAATCTTTGCTGGAAGTCCTACGGGAACAGATAGGACTGCTGAGCGTCAAGCAGGGATGTGCTGTGGGTGAATGCGGCGCCTGTACGGTTTTAATCGATGATGTGCCCATCGATGCCTGCCTGTATCTGGCGGTTTGGGCCGACGGCAAGTCCATTCGCACGGTGGAGGGCGAAAGCCGCGACGATAAACTATCCCGGGTGCAACAAAGCTTTGTGGATGAAGGTGCGGTGCAGTGTGGCATTTGTACACCCGGATTTGTAATGGCGGCCACATCATTGGTCGAAAAACACAAGCAGCAAAAAGTCAGCCGCTATGAGATCCGGCGCGGTCTGGCCGGCAACCTTTGCCGCTGCACGGGTTATGACACGATCGTAAGCGCCGTGCAAAAATGTCTGGATGATGACGATTAATCGTCAGTTTCCCGCAAATGACTTGCTGCCCAGGAACGCGCTTTACTATTCGAATTTGAGCTCCGCAATAGTCAACTCGATTTGACAATTCTTTCGACCATATTATGTTAAATTAAACTGTTTCTATGCGGATTGACCCTGCCAAACATAAAACCTTAAACCTGGCGTCATTGGCTGCTAAAGATCGCCTTTTATCGGAGGTAAATTATGGCAAAAGTTTCTAAAGAGAAAAGAACCAAAAAAGTCATTGAGGTGTTGAACAAGGCCCGTGCCATGGAGTTGCAAGCGATACATCAGTACATGAACCAACATTATAACCTGGACGACCTCGACTATGGAGAGCTGGCGGCAAAAGTAAAGCTGATTGCCATCGATGAAATGCGACACGCCGAGCATTTTGCCGAGCGGATTAAAGAGCTGGGCGGCGAACCCGTTGCAGGGCATGACGGCAGCGTTAAAAAAGGTCAGGCGGTCGAAGGTATTTTCCCATTTGACGCCAATCTGGAGGATGACACCATTGATGTGTATAATCAGTTCCTTCTGGTTTGTCGCGAAAATGGAGACAGCGTCAGTATGAAGTTATTTGAAGAAATCATTGAGGAAGAGCAGGCCCATTATAATTATTTTGATAGTGTTGACCATCATATCAAAAAACTGGGAGATACGTATCTTGCTAAAATTGCCGGGACACCATCATCCACAGGGCTGGGACCCAGTGGATTTGCTGTATCCGAAGACGGATAATAAAATTAATAATATTAGACAGTTAAAGATTCTGTGCAAAGATCGAGAAATCCTTAGGATGACTCGATCTTTTTTTTGAAATTTTTGAACTTACCAATTACCATCCGCAACTTGTCGTGGCAGCATACCACCATGACCTTCAGAAACGCCATATCTTCTGAAAACGCCCAATTTCCTTAAGATTTTCATCCGTTGACCGATATACTCCTTATACCATTGCGATCCAAATGAGACCACCTCGGGGGAGGGTAATCTGTGACAAACCGAAAGATTTACCGCATTGCACTGAAAGTTGAAGCTTTCCCAGGCATGCCAACCACGGCAGCCAAACTGCTTCCCCTTCTGGACAATGCCGACTCAACCGCATCAGAAATTGAAAGCATCCTAAAATATGATCCGGGATTGACCGCCAATATTTTAAAATTGACCAACTCAGCCTATTTTGGCATCCCTACCCGCATCAGTTCGGTTAAGCAGGCCATCGTTTTGTTGGGTTGGAAGCGACTCTTGCAGGTGGTGACGACCATCTGCATGAGTCCGCTGATGAATAAAACGATCCCCGGATACGATCTTCCCAGAGGAGCCCTCTGGCAGCATTCGGTGGCCGTATCGGTGGCAGCAGAGATTCTGGTTAAAGAGCTGAAAATACCCGACGCCGATGAAGTTTTTACCGCGGCGCTGTTGCATGACGTGGGCAAATTAATTCTGGGCGGGTTTGTCAAAGAAGATCTGCAAAATATCGAAGACATGGTAACCAAAGGCATTGCCTTCGACGTGGCAGAATCCATGGTACTGGGAACCAACCATGCTGAAATCGGCGGCCAGATATTGGATAAATGGTCTTTTCCATCAGATCTGGTCAGTGCGGTTCAGTGGCACCATGATCCGGAATCCTGCGAGGAACATTGCAATCTGAGCGACATTGTGCACGTGGCCAACACCATGGGCATCATGACCGGTTTTGGAAAAATCGATCAGGATCTTGCTTTGGAGCACTTCGGACCGGTAGCGGATCGACTGGGGCTGGCACCTGAAAATCTCGAAAAAATGGCCCAACAAACAGCGACGTATGTCAAGAAACTGATGACCACCTGGAACTAAATCAAGTCAGCTTCAAACTCACTGTGTTCCATGCTGCGAATCACGCTGCCAGTCGGCAGAAGCCAGATAACAAAACCATAGAAATTCCCCCGCCGCGCCGTAGCATTTGCGAAGGTGGGTGACCGTTGATCCCTGAACCTTTGAAAAAAAATGGGGCCTGGAAAGTGTTACCAGGCCCCATTGTTTTTTAGGGTTTATATGGGCCGAATTAGAACAATCCGGACACCTGTCCGGTATTGACGTCAACATCCACCCGTCTGAAAGCCGGGTCGGAGCCGGTGCCGGGCATCAGGCTGATGGTGCCGGCGCAGGGGCACAGAAATTTGGCGCCGGAATAAATCAGCACGTCCCGCACGGGCAGCGTCCAGCCTTTGGGCGCACCCTTGAGCGTCGGGTCGTGGCTCAGGCTCAGGTGGGTTTTGACCATCATGGTTGTAAAGTCGGCGTACTTGGGGTCGTCCTCGAGCATTTTGGCCTTGGCCTCGGCTTCTGGAGTCCAGGCCACACCGTCGGCACCGTAGACTTCTTTGGCGATGATGTCGACGCGGTCGCGCAGTTTCATCTCCAGCGGATAGAGGAATTTGAAGTCGTTTTCCTCTTCACAGGCTTCGACCACGGCATCGGCAAATTCCAGGGCGCCGTCGCCACCCAGCTCCCAGTGCTTGGACTCAGCACAGCGGGCACCGGCCGCCTCAGCTGCTGCACGCACCACCTTACATTCTTCATCCGTATCGGTGTAGAAGCGGTTGATACAAACCACCGGGTTGATGCCGGCCTTACGGATGGTGTTGATGTGATGCACCATGTTCACGCAGCCTTTTTCAACCATTCCGACGTTTTCTTTGGTGTATTCTTCCGGCATGGCGATGCCCGGCGTCACTTTGGGGCCGCCGCCGTGGCTCTTCAGCGCGCGGATGGTGGTGGTCAATACGGATACATGCGGTTTCAAACCGCTGAAGCGGGATTTGACGTTCCAGAATTTTTCGAAGCCGATATCAGCACCGAAACCCGACTCGGTGACATGGTAGTCGAACAGTTTCAGGCCGACGCGGTCGGCGATAATCGAAGACTGACCGACGGCGATATTGGCGAACGGTCCGGCATGCACCATGCAGGGGTTGTATTCGGCGGTGCACATCATGGTGGGGTTGATGGTGTTGCGCATAAAAGCGGTCATGGCGTTGCCGCATTCCAGATCGCCCGTCGTGATGGGCTTGCCGCTCTTATCGAAGGCCACTGTGATGTTGTTGAGCCGTTCTTTGAGGTCGGCCAGATCGCGGATAATCGACAGAATGGCCATGCACTCAGAGCCCACGGCGATCCCGAACTTGGACTGCATGGTGAATCCGTCGAAGCGGCCCCCGATACCGATAATGATGTTGCGCAGGGCCTGGGCACAGAAGTCGATGATCCAGCCCATCTCCACACGAGTGGGATCGATGTTCAGGCGCGCCATGCGCGTCAAGCGGTCCAGTTGTTCATCGGAGTAGTTGCGCTCATGCTGCATGCGCGCGGTCAAGGCCACCATTGCCAGGTTGTGGGCGTTCATGATGTCGTTGATATCACCGGTCAAACCCAGGGAAAATTCGGTCATCGGAATCAGCAGGGAGTTGCCGCCGCCGGCCGCAGTTCCCTTGACATTCATGGTGGGCCCACCGGAGGGCTGACGCAGCGCGCCGCCCACATTCTTGCCGCGCTTGCCGAGACCTTCCATCAAACCGCAGGAGGTGGTGCTTTTGCCCTCTCCGAGCGGGGTCGGTGTGATGGCGGTCACCTCAATGTATTTGCCGTCCGGCTTGTCTTTGAGCCGGTCGATAATTTTAAGAAAATCGAGTTTCGCCAGTCGGCCCATCGGAAGAATTTCATTCTTCTCAAGACCCAATTTTTCCTGCCATTCTTCCGGTGTCGGCATGTTCTTTTCTGCCGCCTCCGAAATTTGCCAGTCTGCCATCTTTACTGCATCATAAGCCATCTACTTAACCCTCCTTTCCATTTGTTGATTGAGCTATTACAAAGTCGTTTCGGTCCTATAAACAGCCTAATACCGTGGTTATTTAAGACAATATGCGTGTACCATCTGACCAGGCGTTTGGCAAGAGATTTATTAAAGAAGGTTTCAGGTTTCAGGTGTCGGTAAACAGATGACAGAAAACAGAAGTCAGACATACCCCATCTTTTTCCAATCTTTATCCTCTGTCCTCTGTCGTCTGACCTCTGTGAACTGAGACCTTAGCTGTGCAGCTGATTGAGTTGAAAATAGAACCCTTGTCGGGCCATTAATTCTGCATGCGTTCCGGTTTCAACGATACGGCCTCTGTTCATGACGATGATTCGGTCGGCGTGGCGCACGGTTGACAAGCGATGGGCTACTACCAATGCGGTCCTGCCCTTCATCAATTTTTCAAGGGCCTGTTGAATCCATAGCTCAGTTTGCGAATCAATGTAAGAGGTGGCTTCGTCGAATAATATCAGCTGCGGATTTCTGGCAAATGCCCGCGCAATCGATATCAGCTGCCGCTCGCCGCTCGAAAGGGAAATTCCCCCTCCAGAAAGGACGGTGTCCAGTCCGTCAGGTAATCTTTGAATCAGGCGGGTGCAGTTGGCCGCTTCAATGACCTCCTGCATTTGCTCATCGGTTAAGCGATGGGTATTGTCAAATATATTTTCGCGGATGGTGCCGCTAAACAGAAACGGCTCTTGCATCACCAGAGCCATCTTGTGGCGAAACTCAGTTGGATCCAATTCTACGATATCGACATTGTTGATCAGTATACGGCCGGCAGTGGGATCGTAAAACCTGGGAATCAGGTTCACCAGTGATGTTTTACCGGCACCTGTCGGGCCGACCACCGCCACCGTGTCACCAGCTTTAATTTGCAAAGAGATGTTTTTAAGCACTTTTTCATCACTGATATAGCTAAAGGAAACCGCATCCAGTCGCACTTCATGGATGCGATCCAGACCCGCTGCATCCGGCCGAACACGATCTTTTGGCAGGGTGTTTTGCGTGTCCAAGATCAACAATATCCGTTCAGCCGAGGACATCGCATTTTGCAGAATATTATATTTTTCAGCCAGATCCCGAATCGGTCTGAAAAACATTTTGATATAGGATAAAAAAGCTACCAGGGTCCCTAAACTTAGCGATTCTTCCAGCACCCGACCGCCGCCATAGAAAATCACCACGGCGATGGCGATTACCCCCATCAGTTCAATGATGGGCATAAAGATGGCCAGGACATGGATTTGGCGCATACCGGCCATATAATTTTCGTGATTTAGCTGTCTGAACTTTTGGTAGTTTTTTGATTCCTGGACAAACAGCTGAATCACACCAATACCTTCGATGGTTTCTGCAAAACGAGTGTTGATCTCAGCCAATTTGATGCGCAGCGTCCGGAAAACGTCCCGGGCTTTTACGGAAAATACGGCCGAAGCGTAAACCACGATGGGCAGGACCGTAAACGTTGCTAGGGCAAGCTTCCAATTGAGGGCCAGCATAATGGTGGCAATACCGATCAGCAAAAAGATGTCCTTAAACACCAGTGAAATGACCGAGGTAAATAATTCATGCATGTTCTGGACATCATTTGTCAATCGGGTGACCAAACGACCTACCGGATTGCGTGTGAAAAATTCAATCGCCAGGTTTTGTACATGCGTAAAGAGCTTCATCCTTAGATCGTGCATGATCATGTGACCGCAATATTCCATGATCATTTTCTGGCTAAAGTTGAGAATGAAATTAAAAAAGACGATGGCCAGAAAGATGAGCGCCATTTTACCCAGACCGGCCACATCATTTTGACGCAATGCTTTCAGATCGGATTTCTCGAGCTGTCCCAAAGCATCGATCGGAATCAGGGCCGTTTGGCCCTGCAGTTGGAACAAGGCGCTGTATTTTTGAACGATCTCCCTCTGAACGGCATCCGTTAGATCAGCCTTCAAATAGCGGGCGCGGGTCCCGTCGGTCTGCGATGGGGTTGTTCTCATCGGGGCTGCTTGCGGAACGATATAGCGGTCAATGGCGACTTTGGTCACATAAGGCAGTGCCAAATCCAAGGCGGTTATGCCCAATACCAGCAAAATGGAGTAGAGGATGAGGTGCCGGTAAGCCCGCACAAACGGCAACAATCTTCTCATCAGTTTGAGGTCATAGGGTTTGCCCAGCTGTGTTTCCTCAAAATATCCGTAATCAGGATGCATTCAGGTCCTCTTCCAATTCCTGCAAATGAAATGCTCTGGCGTAATATCGATCGGTTGCGACCAAATCCTGGTGGGTGCCCTGCTCGATAATGCGTCCCTGCTCGAGGGCGATGATCTGGTCCGCAAAACGAACGGCGGAAATGCGATGGGATACGATGATGATCGTTTTTTGGCCGATCATTGATTTGAGCGTTTCGATGATGGCTTTTCCGGTAGCCAGATCCACCTGGCTAATGGGGTCATCCAAAATTAATATGCCGGCATCCTGGTTGAATACCCGCGCCAGGGCAATACGTTGTTTTTGACCGCCGGATAGAATCACGCCTTTTTCACCGACCAGTGTGTCATAGTTATTGGGAAATGCCTGGATCGTATCGTAAACGGCAGCTTTCTGGGTCACCTTCTGCAGCCGGGATTCGGACGTCGCCAGATGGTCAAAAGTGATATTTTCCCTGACGGTTCCGGCAAACAAAAAGGGCTCTTGGGGCATGAAGGCGATCTGTGATCTTAAACTGCCAATTTTCAGCGATCGGATGTCATGGCCGTCAATCTGGATGCTGCCGCCGGACACCTCATATCGTCTGGGTATCAGATTCACCAGGGTTGTTTTACCGCTGCCCGGCGGGCCGACAATACCGAGAACGGTTCCGGGCTCAATTATCAGCGATATCCCCGAAAGTGCCGCCGGGCTGTGGTTACCATTCGGTGCATATGAGAAATCAACGCTATCAAAGACAATGCGACCGTCAAACCGATCGAGCTCCTTGGCACCCTTAAGATCCTTTATTTCAGGACGGGTCTTTAGAATTTGATTTAAGCGATCCAGTGAAGCGCGCCCTCTTTGAATCAAGTTGGTTACCCAACCAAGGGCCATCATCGGCCAGGTCAATAGCGCCAAATAGCTGATGAAGGCCACAAAGTCTCCGGGTGTGATGGTCTGAGCGATCGTCTGGCGTCCACCCAGATACAGTACGATGGCCAAACTCAAATTGGTAAACAGCAACATCATCGGAAAAAAGGAACCCACAATTTTGACCAGACCCAGGTTCTCTTTGACATAGTCTCGTGAGACGCTTTCTACCCGGGCGGCTGCTTTTTGCTTATGGTTGTGGGCTTTGATAATGCGAATACCGGCGAAACGTTCTCGAATGACCTCGGTTAAGTCAGCAAAGGTGGCTTGAACACGCTGATAGCGCTGGTGCATTTGTTTGCTGAAAATTTTGGTCGCGATGGTAATCAACGGCATGGGGATCAGGACAAAAAGGGTCAAGGTAACATTGATGTAGAGCATAAATCCAATCGCGGCTGCACCCAATACAACGGCATCATTTAATGCCACCATTCCCATTCCGGTGGCCATTCGGACCTGTTGAATATCATTGGTGGCATGGGCCATTAAATCGCCGGTCTGAGTCTTATCAAAATAAGAGGCAGACAGCGTCTGGATATGGGTAAACAGACGGTTACGCAATCCCTCTTCAACGCGTCGCGATGTTCCCAGCAAGCAACGCCGCCACACATAACGAAATATGCCAATCCAAATGGCAATCACGGCCATATAAACCGCATAGCGCATCAGCTGGCCCACGTCGATTTGCAAAACGGTCAGCCCATCTACGGCCCATTTGATAATGCGCGGTATAAACAGCTGCAGCACGTCAACGATAATTAAGCTGAACAGACCGATGGCAATTTTCCAGCGATTTTCTCTAAAATAAGGCTTGATGAGAGTAATGGTTTTCATGCAGCGTGACGTCAAACGGTTATTTATTATAACAATCTGAAAATAAACAAAATTCTATCTTTCGTTGACTTCGTCGGTGTCGGTTGTTATTGTAAATTTTATGGAATCAGGATGTATTGTTGAATATATTGACCGCCAGAAAATAACGTGCGCCGTGGTTCTTGAAGTCAAGAATCAGCGGCTACGCTTGTTAACCGAAAACAATCGCGAGGTCAACCTTTCCCGCAAACGATTGCTGCACCATGATAAAATGCGTCTCGATCTCACATTGGGCAGAGATCAAATGGTTGAGACCTTGAAGCAAGTTGTTCGCAAACGCGAACAATTGATTGACCATATTGATATCCGTGATCTGTGGGAAGTGCTCAACACAGAGCAGAACTGGATCGATCTGAGGACCATGACCGAATTCTGCTTTCCGGAAAGCGCCTCAGGTGACCATGAAGCAGCGGTGATGCGCGCTTTATTTAATGATCGGCTGTATTTTAAATTTAACCCCGATGGTTTCCGGCCCAACTCCGAAAAACAGGTCGAGCTGCTCGCTGCCCAACGCAAACAGGCCGAGCGAAAACGCAAACTGATTGAAAGCGGGGGCAGCTGGCTTAAGTGGATGTTAAACTCGGACCCATCCAAGGTGCCTTCCTTTGCAGATGCAGATACCCAGGAATTTAGCGACATTTTAAGATCTTATTATCTTTTTGGCAAAGATAGCAATGATTATACAATTGCCAAGGCCATGGCGGCCAAAGCCGGTGTTGAGCGCATCGAGGAGATTTTTCGGGTCCTGGTGAAGCTGGGTGTGTTTGATGAAAATGAAAATATTGAATTGTTGCGCTGCCAGGTATCGGCTGGATTTTCGGAAATGGTGTTGACGCGTGCGGCGCAGATTGTCAGCGCAAACCCGGTGCTTTCCGCTGCACCAGAGCGCAGCGATCTGACCGATATGTCCCTGATGACCATCGATGGCCAGGGAACCCTGGATTTCGATGATGCCATCAGCATTGAAACAACTGCTGATGGATTTCGACTGGGTGTTCACATCGCCGATGTAGGCCATTTTATACCCAAAAAGGATGTGGTTGACCAGGAAGCGCTATCGCGCGGCAGCTCCATTTACATGCCGGATCTTAAGATATCCATGCTGCCGTCGGTTCTAGCGGAAGGTCTTTGCAGCTTGAAAGCCGGCGAGCTGCGCCCGGCCATCAGCATTATGATTGGATTGAGCCCGCAAGCTGAGGTCTTGAACTATGAAATTATACAAAGTTTGATAAAGGTCAAAGATCAGCTGACCTATTTTGATGTTAATAGTGCCGCAGATGAGAGTCAGGATATACGCATTTTGCGCGATATTGCCCAGAGATTTCGCCAAAAAAGACTGGATGATGGGGCTGTTCAAATTACGGTGCCGGAAATCAGCATCTGGGTCAATGAGCACCGGGAAGTTTCTGTAAACCAAGTTAATCGGGAAAGTCCGGGCAGAATGCTGGTTTCAGAGCTAATGATCATGGCCAACTGGTTAATGGCCAATTATTTAAAAGAACGCCAAATACCCGCCATTTTCAGGTCGCAGCGCAAGCCCCGAGAACGCTTATACAAGAAAAATGCCGGTACGCTTTTTCAAAACTGGATGCAGCGCAGACTCCTTAGCCGTTTTGTTTTGGATGCCAAACCGGATACCCATTCGGGTCTGGGACTGGATGCTTATATCACGGCAACCTCGCCCATTCGGAAATATTCGGATTTAACCAATCAGCGCCAGATTAGAGCCGCGTTGGGGCTGGAAACAGCTTATACCGCCGAAGAAATCGCGGATATCATTAAATCCCTTGAGTTGCCCATGAGCCATGTCGGCCGTTTTCAATACACCCGCCATAGATATTGGCTCTTAAAATATCTTGAAAATCAAATCGGGCAAAAAGAAGAGGCCATCGTTTTGCATCGGGCCCGCCGAAATTACCAGATCCTGTTGAACCATTACATGTTGGAGTGCGATTTGCCTATATCGAGCGGCATCGAGTTAAAACCGGAAGATTTGATCCAGGTGACGATTCAGCGGGTTAGTGCTAGGCAAGACATCATCCAAGTGGCCATCGGCTAGTACCTGAAGCTTGCATGAAAATTAATGAGAAGAAAACTAACACGAAAAGAGACCCAGTCGAGCAATTAAAAAATTAATCTAAAATACCGTAATTTTATCAAGGATGGATATCATTTTATCTCATTAATTTTCACCCTTCGGGCGAGCCGGAGGCTTCCATCTGCTGCGTTATCAAAGGCGAAGCATAGTGAACTATAGCTTCGCCCTTAAGTGCCTTGCATATGAAAGCCTCCGACGCGTGCAAACTTCAGGGATCCATTTCCTATTTTTTATTGGGGATGAGCTAACCTTTGATATCAGCGACCTGATGCTTCATGTAACAACTGGCATTTTGAAAATTCTCTCATTCATAGCTACTTAACAGAAATGACGGTGCCGGCGGTGATGGTTTTGAGATCGCCGGGGGTTAGCTTGAACACAGCGTGAGGTGTTCCGGCAGCCGCCCAGATTTCATCGTACTGCAACAGATCTTCGTCAATGAAAATCTTGAGCGGGCGGTCATGGCCGACCGGCGGAACCCCACCAATGGCAAAACCGGTCATCTGGCGAACGTAATCAGGCGTGGCCATTTTGACGGGCTCGGAGACATTGTTCGCGATGGCCTGCTCATTGACCCGGTTGGCGCCACTGGTGGTCACCAAAATGGGCTGATGGGAGTTCTCACCCTCGAATATGAGCGATTTTACGATTTGCCCCACCTCACATCCGACGGCCCGGGCCGCATCCGCCGCGCTTCGCGTAGTGTCTTTCATTTGAACCACTTCACAGCTCAGATTGTGGGCTTTTAACGCCGCCTGCACTTTTTTGGCACTGGATTTTAGTTTTGCGGTCATATATCCTCCATTTTGGGCTGTCCCACCTTGTCATTTAAAGCAACCGCGAGCAAGTATTTATTCGCATATCTCATATACCCGATTGTGTGCGTTTATCAAAGAATATTTATTGCCAACATCAGTCGCTACTGACTTTCAGGTCTAATAGCCACAGCGGACTAAATGCTGTTTTTTGCTGTGTAGACTTTCATGCTAAGTTTTTATCAATTTTATGAATGCCTTTCAATCTCCATTTTTTTTTATATTTTTACTTTTTTATATTAATCAATAATTATAATTATTATAATTAGTTAAAGCAATTTAGACTCACTGCGCATGGGGGTGGCAGCAAATATTTTACTTGACTAAATAATAAATAATAATTATATAGTCATATTATAAATAAATGATATTCAGAAAGGATCTGGGCCATGGGAATCCAGGAAAGGAAAGAAAGAGAAAAGGAGCGGCGGCGACAGCAGATCATGGTTGCCGCTAAAAGGGTTTTCTCAGATAAAGGTTTCAATAAAGCCACCATGGAAGACATTGCTCAGGAAGCGGAACTCAGTCCGGGAACTTTGTATCTTTATTTCAAAAACAAAGAAGAGCTTTATGCTTCGTTATCGCTTCGAATTCTTCAATATCTCTTAATTCGTGTCGAACATGTCAATGAAGAAAAAGACTCCGGGCCGGAACAAAAGTTGAAATCTCTGGTAGATGCCATGTACGATGTCTATGAATTTGATCCGTTGATCATTATCAACATGTTTCACCTGCAATCCAGTGAAACGCTGAAGAACTTATCGCCACAGCTCATGGAAGAAATTAAAATGCTGTCGCGTAAATCCCTCGGTTCGATTGCGCAAATATTCAAAGAAGGTGTAGAAAAGGGCATCTTCATTGACAAGCATCCAGTGGCACTGGCTGACACGTTTTGGGCTTTGTTTTCCGGTGTGGTCTTATGGCTGACCAGTAAAAAAATAATCGATGAAAGAAAAGATTATCTAAAACAAACGCTTGATGTTGGCTTTGAAATATTTCGTCGCGGGCTCAAAAAGTAGACAAAAACTTCCTGGTTGGCCGGTGAGGCCGTCAGGCTCGCAAAAAAGTAATACAGTCTATTTATATGGTTAACCGGCAACGGGCTTACGGGCTCAACCATCAAAACAACTTCGTGATTTCATCCGCTTCAAAACTGGGCCAAGCAACTTGCTTGTTACCCTCATAGGCCTGGATTCCCTGACCACTGTCCATTACTTCACCAATGCAGCTTATCATGACGCCAGCCGCTTCGATGCGCTGCATCAGTTTTTGACTCTCGGTGCTGCGGCAGCAGATTAAAAGACTGCCGGAACCAATCAATCCCAGCGGATGAATATCCAACACATTACATACTTTTTGCGTTTCCGGATAGACGGGGATCTGATCCATGTCGATCCTGATTTTATGCGCCCCTGCCACGCTCAATTCCGACAGCGCTGTCGCCAGCCCCCCTTCGGTTACATCATGCATGGCATCGGTTCCTGGGTTTTGTGCGGCAATTTTAGCTTCAGTCATTACGCTGATCTGATCTAAAAAATGACGGCAATGATCAATTTCGTTGGCAGATACGCCCCGCTTTTTGAGACGGTCACCGAATTCTCTAGCAATAATAGCGGTCCCTTCAACCGCCACTCCCTTGGATAACAGCACGTGGTCCCCTTTTTTCATCTGGCGTTTATCAATCAGATCCTTGCGGGAAACCGTACCCGCCATCATTCCGGCCACGACGGGTCTGACGACAGCGTCTGTAATCTCTGTGTGCCCGCCGCACAGCGTAATGTCCCAATGCTGACAAAAGCGTTTGAGTTCATCGAACACACCTTTAATTTGTGAAGGCGTTGTGCCGCAGGGGAAAAATAGCGTTGTTAAAAACCACCTGGGAGTCGCACCGGAAGTGGCAATGTCATTGGCATTGATTAAGACGGCATATTGTCCGATGGAATCGGTGGCAAAGGTAATGGGATCGGATTTAAGGACCAAGACTTCTTCGGTCTCGATATCAACGGCGGCAATATCTTCGCCAACACCCGGATTGATCAAAACGCTTGGGTCTTCAAAAATAAATTGATCTAGAAAATTTCGTAATAGCGGATTCGGCAATTTGCCCGCCGGAAGCGGGATGCCCATGCGGACCATATCTTTAATTTCGGCAATGTTTTCGAACTCAAAGTCGGCGGAGGATGCCTCCGGGCCCGCTTCCTGTCCAGCGCGCATCCATGCGGTTATGGCGCCTATCTGCTGCGCGGCCCGGATCTCGGGTGGATGCGGTGATATGAACAGGACGCTGCCGACCGCTATATTCATCTTTTGTGCGGCACGATGAATCAGGTCCGCATCCGCTTTGTGGCGCATGATTTCAGGCCGGCTGATGATGACATCCATATCATCTTCATTGATAAAAGGACAACTGCGCAATGCCTCCTGAACAGTGTCTAAATCCGAGCGGCTGATAATGCCAAGTTGCAGATCTTTTGCAATAAGATCCTGACTGGATTTCAGCAAAGCAGTCGTGGGTTCAAGGCGCAATAGAACAGCCTTGATATGGATGGGTCGGTTTGTCATGATGCGTGTTTCCATGCCAGAATGCAATTGAAAAGTCAAATCGCATGCGCTTTAGTCACTTTGCAATTTGATACCTGTTTTGACAATAACGAATTTCAGGTTTAAACATATTCTTATCGAGGATGAGCACGACATGGGGCATCTTTGGTTTGCTGTGATCTCGTCCTCGCTATCAAAGTTATCAATGGCCTTCATAGCTGCCAATCTCTGTGAATACCGTCAATTGAGGGTCGGGGCGTTTTGTTATTTAAACCATCCCGCGATAATCAACCGTTGGGTACAAAAACACCCCGGTCCTTTAACAAATTATTTGGGTGACACGATATTGGAATGAAAATATTATTAATATATCCGTATTGTCTCGAGTCACGGCTGAACGACGAGGATATCAGTGTGGTACCCCAGGGGCTCTTTTACATTGCAGCGCTTCTCAAAAAACACGCCTACGATGTGGAGATCTTAAACTGGCATAACACCAGCAACCGTTCCCAAGACATCAAAGCCGAACTGATAAACAAAAACCCGGATGTGATCGGGTTTTCCATCCTGCATGCCAACCGCTGGGGGGGAATCGATATTGCGCGTATTGCCAAACAGGTGAATCCGCAAGTTAAAGTTGTTTTTGGCGGCATTGGCGCCACCTTTTTGTGGGAGCACTTTTTAACCCATTTTCCCGAGGTGGATTTTGTTGTGATCGGTGAAGGCGAATACTCTTTTTTGAACCTGATTCAATGCCTCGATCAAGGCACAGCTTATCAACTTGACCACGTCAAGGGACTGGCCTTTCGCAAGGACGGTCGTGTGCGCCGCAACTCAGATGCCGACCCGATATGCGACCTCGATCAACTTCCCGTACCGGCGCAGCATTTTAGCTATCAACACGTATCGCTGACTCGCGGCTGTGCCGCCAATTGCCATTTTTGCGGCTCGCCCCAATTTTGGGGCCGCCAGGTTCGATTTCATTCGGTGGATTATTTTGTCGAGCAGCTTTCGTTGCTCTACCAGCAAGGGATCCGGTTTTTTTATGTCTCTGATGACACGTTTACAATCAGCACCCGTCGGGTCATTGAGATATGTAAAAAAATCATTCAAACCCAAATGGATGTGCAGTGGGCGGCCATTTCGCGGGTCGATATGATCAATGCCGAAATTCTCTACTGGATGAGAAAAGCCGGCTGTATCCAAATCAGTTACGGGGTGGAGAGCGGTTCTGAAAAAATACGCAAACTACTTGGCAAAACAATAAGCAGCCAGCAGATCCGCCAGGCATTTGAGCTGACGCAAAAGTACGGTATCATGGCGCGCGCATTTTTCATTTATGGCTGCCCCCAGGAAAGCTGGC
Organism: Desulfobacterales bacterium; assembly: GCA_030066985.1. Taxonomy (NCBI): domain Bacteria; kingdom Pseudomonadati; phylum Thermodesulfobacteriota; class Desulfobacteria; order Desulfobacterales; species Desulfobacterales bacterium. The sequence goes on along the minus strand of JASJAN010000001.1, from coordinate 136,554 downwards.
AAACCATTGAGGAAACGATTGAGCTGATAGATGCCATAAAACCATTGAGCATCATATTTTATATCTTGGATTTATATCCGGGAACAGCCCTTTTTGATGATTACAAAAACCGTAACACGCTTAGCGATGATATCTGGCTGCAACGAATCGAAGATATCATGTATTTTGAAACCGACCCCTCGCTATCAAAGGATCTCATCCTGGAATTTGGCAAAAAGCTCCGAAACCGGTTTTATGAAAAGCTCCCTGAATTTGTCGAGGCTCTGGATCTGGTCGATGACCCGGAATTTTACCCGCAGCATTCGGATTTTTTTTCGCGCTTGGCACTGACGTTTGACAAAGGCGATTATTCCGGTATCGACGCCATCGCTCATAAAGACCAAATTGCCGAAAAACTCTATCGCCGATCTCTGACATACGCCCCCAATGCGCGTGCCTATCTGGGATTGGGCATGCTGTATCAACAGCGCAGAGCCTTCGATGAGTCCATTCAAATTCTACGAGCGGGACTTGAAATTTTCCCACACGAGGAGCAATTGCAGCTTTGCGTGGCGATCAGCTATATGAATGTTGGAGATTATCACCAGGCGCTGGGTTTGCTTTTAAAATTACAGCACCTGAAGGAAGGGGTCTATTTTATCGCCCAATGCTATCAGGCCTTAGATGATGTGACCAAGGCCGAGCTGTATCTTAAAAAATACCAGACACTGTAAAAGATTGACCAGCCATCCAGCAATCGGGCCCCTTTGATTGACCAATTTTCGGATGGCAATACCTGGCTTTTTCACGAGTTGGAGGCTTTCATATGCAAGGCATTTTAGGGGCGAAGCTATAGTGAACTATGCTTCGCCCCTAATAACGCAGTAGATGTAAGCCTCCGGCTCGCCCATCGGGTGAAAATTAATGCGATAAAATGATTTTTATCCGTTTCACCCAACAGATTTTTTATGGTAATAAAATTAATTTCCCTAATATGTTTTCTTTAAATGAAAATTTTACATCGCAGTAATTTTTATGAAAAAGCCAGGTACTAGCTGTCAATCCTGAATTCAATCGGTTTTTCCAGGATCGGCTGAATTTTGAATTGGCCGACAATTTCGGTCTGTTCAGGATCCTCAACCCCCCACCAATTGTGTTTGGCTTTAACCTTGCTGGCAGAGTCTGCGACCTTGATGGCCCAGTTGCCATTGTTGACGATATTGTTTTGCTGAATTTTGGCCTTTGATTTTTCCAGAATAAACCCGCCGGCGCCATTTTCGGTAATCACTGAATTTTCGACGGTCAGCTGGGCTTTACGGGCAGCGATCCCAATTTTGCCGGATGTGCGCACAAGCGTATGGCGAATTTCAGCAGTGCTATGCTCAAGAACGATTCCCCAGACATTATCCTGAAAGCGGCAATTTTGTAATTTAACCGTCGCGTCTGTCACTCTGAGGCCAAATTCGGCATCCGAAATTTGACAGTAATTGATCTGGGTGCCGTTTTTGGTTTTATCTAAAAAAATACCTTTCCAGCCCCCGTCACCCAAGCTGGCGAAACGCACAGGCGCTTCTTTTGTTCCATTGATCCGAAGCTCGCCCTTTACAATCAGACCCAGATCCAGAAACCATATGACCGTTCCGGGCTGGACGGTTAGTTTTGCCCCTGGCAAGACCACCAGCGCGTCTTCTACCAGATAAGGGCTTTTGGCAGCGGTGAGAATGGTGTTTTTGGTGATTTTTGGCGGCAGCACTGTTGGCTCGCCGATTTTGATGGGACCCAGGGTGTCGACCCACTGGCTGCCGGTACCGGTATTGGATCGCAAATATCCGATTATACGCCCGTGGGGCAGGCGATCTTTGCTGCGGATGCGATAGGCACCGATATAAACACCGGGTTCCTTTTCTTTTAGTGGCAGATTTTTAACCAGCGGCGGGATACTCCAACTGGCCTTTTGATTTTTTTCACCGATCATGGCGACTTTGAGTAAATCCCCCGGTCGCAGCAATTTGCCTGCCGCGTTGTGAACCAGCGCAATAATTCTAGGGGGCGGTTCGCTCACCCCTTCGCGGTCTGGAATGGTGGCGACCATCTGCATGCAAAGTTCGGCGGCGGCCTGGAGGTGAGAGGCTTTTTGATGCGTAATGGCGGTTTTGACAATCGTTGCTGCCAATCCGGTCAGACTCAGGGGAACACTGCCATCCTGGATATGAATATTGTGCTCAAGCTCCCAAATGATCTGCTCTGAATCGCAACGCACCATTCTGGCTTTCAAGCCCGCAGAGTTGTCCGAGTACACTAGCGCATAAGTTTTACCCAGGCTGGTCACCTCGCCGAAAATAACCGCATCAACACCCAGCAATTGACCCAGTCGGGCTGCGGCAACGGGATCACCGGATACGACCGCCTGATAAAGCTCATTTCTTCTCAAGTTGTCATCGATGACAAACGGCTCTATATCTAAATAATTCAGTGAACTAAAGAAGTTGTAAAACATTTTACGAACGATACTGCCGGCCTCCGGGTTAGAGGTCTTGTTGACAAAAGGCACAATCGCAACCTTGTGCGGCAATTGATCCTTATCAAGTACGGCCGGTTCAGGGTCAGGCATCAGCATATTTTTGATGGCACAACCGTTGATGCCCGCTGCCAGGCAAATGACGACCAAAAAAGTAAAAGTTTTATGTCTCATGGGATGATCTCATCAAAAGGTTAAGTATAACGGTCACGGCCAAAAGGCTCGACATCCTTTCTGAAAGAACCATTTCACAAACGGTTCAATGCACGAAGGCTTCTATTTTGTGTTTTTCTTTAATTTTTGTTTGCTGCTTTCTGCTGGTTTCTTATGGCACCCTCATACCCGGAAGGATAAATAGGTACCGCAATCAGAATTACCAGGGGGTATCGGAGTCAGATTCGCCTTCTTTTTCCTCAAATAGATATTTCATGATCCGGGAACTCTCGGTACCGGATTCTTCCAGCAGGCGCTGGATTTCTTCACGCTTTTTCTTTTCTTCTTTCTTTGTCAGCTTGCTGCCGCGGGTATTGCTGGCATTGCTGCCTTTTTTAGCAGAAACCATTTTCTGGCGGCAGGCCGTAATTTTGGCTTTGATTTTTTTGGATTCAGGGTCGATGATACTGTAGCGTTCAAAATAAAAAAGGGCTTTGGGCCAGTTTCGTTTTTTGTAATAACCTTCTCCATGCTCGCGGTAATAAGTTTTCATCTGTTGAATGCGCTGAAGCGCCAGTTCGTGCTTGGGATTGGTCGCCAGAATAACCTGGTATACGGAAAAAGCATTTTTATTAACCGGTGTCAGATACCGTTTAGCGATAAAATGGCTCTCGGCTTCTTTTAGCAGCTGGGCCATATTGTGTTTTTGATGGTTTTTTTGCTGATACGCCAGCCAGATCCGGCGAATGGCTTTTTGGGCCTCTTCAAAGTATATACTGTCTTCACGAATAGAGGCGTATTCTCTCAAGGCAGATTGATGCTGGTTATTTGATTCCAGCTGTTCCCCTAAAGTTAAACGGTAATAATCCAAACGATCCCAGAGCGTTTCGGCCTCTTGTCCGTGTCCATATTTGGCCAGATACGCTTTTAAAAATTCCTTGGCAGCATCCACGTCTCCCTTTTCTGCCTTTTGCTGAGTGATGGCCAGAGTGATCTGGGCCAGCATATCTTTTGCCATTTGCGCATTTTCAGGCGAAAGATCGGTGAGCAGCAGCTGTTTGATGGCATCCCTAGCGGGCAAAAATTCACCCAATTCAATCTGATCGGCAACCGCGGTCAATTTTTGTTGCGCCTTCCAGGGCATATAAGCGTGCATGTAGAGCAAGTACCCTGAAAAAGTGAGAATCAACATCGCTGCCAGCCACAGCCCTCGGCCGGATTTTTTCTCGGGAAGCACAATTTTTTGGGTTGTTTGACGGGCGTCGGTTGCTTGATCAGAAATAAAGGTAATTGAAAACGTGCCCATTCTGAGCTGATCTCCCGAATAAAGGCGTTGTTCTGAAATCGTCTGGTCATTCAGAAAAAGGGGATTGGTGGTGCTGATATTGCGGGCAACAAAACCATCGTCCTGCTTTTCAATTACGCAGTGTTTTCGAGAAATGGACGGGTGCATCAATTTCAAGGTGGCTTCGTTGGATCTTCCAATAATCAATTTGTCCAATTTTAAGGGAATAATTTTGCTTTTACCGGAAGCGGTGGTGCATACCAGTCGCGGCCCCAGTGATTCATCACTGGGGGTATCCAGCACCATGGTCTTATCGTCCATGGGGGTGGGTTTGGATATCGGATGTGCGGTATCTGTCATCTGAATGACAAAAGTGGATTTTCCCAGTGCCAATTCGTCCCCATTATTTAAAAATTGACCCTCGGTGGGGTGCCCATTGACGGTTATCTCACTGCGTCCCAGGTTTTTGATGAAATAGCGATTCTCTTTGTGGCCGACCTGGGCCTGAACGTCTGCAACCTGGGGATCACCGATGACAATCTCACAGTGATCTGACTTTCCAATACGGAAACTTTTCTTTTGAGTTTCGTGAACCTTTTGAGGATTCGATTTTTGAATTAATTTAAACATTAACCACTCAGCTTTTTGGTATTCTGATCAAAACGGACCGTATCATGCAGAGATGATAAAGAATTTGTACACTCCAGGTATATGGTTTTTATCGGCATTTTTCAGAAAGGCTTTAATTGAATAACCGCTTTTTTTTGGCTTGATTTGAATTATTGGATCGCGGTCAGAAAAAGCGGTGGGGCTGGCTGGTAGGACGCTATTTTGTCACAAAATCTGACAATATTTGTCATTTTGAGGGTGCGATAAACAGGGCGCACTATTATAAGTTGCTAAAATTAATATTCTATTTGAATTTAAAGCCTTGGGCCTGTTTATTGCACGCTTTTAAAGGCGAACGCTGCCATATGAGCGTTTCATTAAAATTCGTTGATGAAAAAGCCAAAACCCGAGTAATCGGGTGACGGAAAGCCACGGGTCCGCTTCGGCGGATCGCCGGGTTGCCAAAGCATGTCTGCAAAGCTGGTTACCGGAATAATGGTGGCGCAGCTTTTTTTTTGGCAAAACCCCAAAGCTAATTTGGCAATGGCCAGGACCTTTCTCAGCGAAATTGATCCTGGACATAACTCTGCTGAGGTTCGGTTGTGCAACTGAATAAATTGCAGCAACCATTAAACAGGGGGCTTTGCAATGTTCACATTCGTTGATTGCAAAATTTGGGTTCGGCACTTAGCATCTTGGGTATCGGTCATCATTTGTTTGATGATGGTCAGCGGTTGTGCCTCTCAGCTGGGCTTTGTCAAAGACAGTGATGATGAAGTCCAGTGGGTCATTGTCAGAAATCCTCCCAAATCAATCGCCATTTTGCCGTTTGGCAACCAGACCGAATCAGAGGACCTCAACGAATTTGTGCGTACCACATTTTACAGCCATTTATCTGCCCAACCTTACAGGGATATTGAGCTGCATGAGGTCGATCGCAAGCTCAAGATCCATAACGTGATGAGGCCGGATAAATTAGACCATGCATCGGCCCGCATGCTGGGTCGAATTTTGGGCTGTGATGCCGTTGTTGTTGGCAACGTCACTGAATATCAGCGCTTATATGCGGGTATTTATTCGCAGTTGGCCGTGGGCGCATCCATAGCGGTTTGGGATACCAGATCCGGAAAACAAATCTGGTCGGATGAGCATACGACTCGTCATCATGAAGGCGGTATTCCGCTGGCGCTAACCGACATCGCAATGATCGGTATCCGGTCCGGCCTGAATTTAACCGAATCCGAGAAAGTCAAGACGGTGGATGAATTGTCGCGCTATTTAACCAGCCGGGTTCCGATTCCGGATCTGAACGGCCATAAGAAGGGCCCCAAATTTGTCAGTCTCAAGCGCCTGACCAAAACCAAACACCAACGCATCGAAAGACCGAAGCCCAAGCGTCTGAATAGAAATTTGCGAAAACAAAGTCTTAAAAAGCTGACCAAAGTTAATCATCCGCAGTATCGTTAATTCGTTTCCATCCGGTCTTGGTTTAATTTTCGGATAGGCATTTATTTGAGCCCGTCCGCAAACACCCTTAATGAGTTGATTTGTCTAGTTCCCAAATATCTAAACCCCCAATTCTAATCGATCAGCTTTTTTCAAACGCTACGTTGTAGTCGATAAATTTGCTTGAATTTCGATTATGGTTCTGGAACTATCGGTCTGATTAAATGCGGCATCACGCAAAATTTGAATCGCCCGTGATGGATTGGGATGAAATGAAGATTCTGCCAACTTTAGAGACCACCATTCGCCACGCACTGGACCGGTTTTATGCCCGTTGGCCGCAGCGTACTCCTCCCGATGAATGTCTGCGAAGGTGTAAAATTATTTCCCATCGCGGCGATTACGATAATCGGGTCATTTTTGAAAACACCTTGGCGGCATTTGACCGTGCCAGAGAGAGCAACGTTTGGGGAATCGAGCTTGATTTGCGCTGGACAAAGGATCTTCAACCGGTCATCCTGCATGATACGAACCTGCGCAGGGTGTTCGGCACCGATCTGAACATCCATCAGGCCACCCTGGCTGAAATTAAATCCAAGTGCCCTATGGTCCCGTCATTGGCCGAACTGGTCCCCAGGTATAGCCCCCAAATGCATCTGATGATTGAGATCAAAGCCGAGGAATATCCGGACCGGGCCCGCCAGAACCGGATTCTAAAAGAGTTGCTGGCCCCCTTGCAGCCAGTGGAAGACTATCACCTGCTTACCATGACACCACAGATGTTTAACCTCATCGATTGTGTCCCCCGAAACGCCTTTTTACCGGTTGCGCATCTTAATTTTTCACAACTGAGCAAACTGGCCATAGAACAAAATTACAGCGGGGTCGCCGGGCATTATGCCCTGCTGACCCGCTCGCGCCTTAAAAAGCATAAAATCTTCATGCAGCATCTGGCGACCGGTTATGTCAACTCCAAATACTGCTTATTTCGTGAGCTGAATCGGGGTGTCGAATGGGTTTTTTCCGACAATGCCGTGGAACTTCAAAAGACCGTCAATCGGTTGATAGGTCAAAGGTAGGTTCGGATATCTTGAAACCCTGGAGCTTATAAAAAAGTAAAAGCGATTTCAAAAATAGTAGATCACGTCTAAGGGCAAGGCGAAAACCGATTCAAAAGTGGAGTCCGCCTCCGGCGGATTAGTATTCGAGCATTTTGAATCGGTTTTTAATCCGCCACGAATATTGGCGGACCATTGGGCGTCTGTCCGCCTCTGGCGGATTAGATGCATTTTTGAGATCATTTTTTAGTCGGCTTCCAGCAGGGCTGCCTGCTCCCGCCCCTTTTCCTCATCGACAAAATAAAAAAGCACCGCACCGGCGATAAACAAAATTAGAATGGAGGCGATGCCCCAACGAGATGCCATTTGGCCAACGGCAATGATCTGCTCGGGTGTTGGTGAGGGCGGCATCAGCAATCGTCTGGCGGTCAATCCGACTGTGCCTATTAAAATCGGTCCCAAAATAACAGCAAATTTGCCCAGCATATTATAGAAGCCGTAATATTCGGCAGCTTTGTTCTTAGGAATCAGACGTGAATAATACGATCGGCTGAGGGCTTGGATACCGCCTTGCACCAGACCGATGGCAATAGCCAGGATGTAGAATTCGATTTTATCGGTCATCATCGCGCCCCACACCGTAATGCCCATATAAAGCGCAATGGCAAGATAGATGGATTTGCGAACGCTCCAACGCTCTCCCAACGTGCCGAAGACCAGGGCCGCTGGGAATCCGATAAACTGGACGAGTAACAGCGCGATGATTAAATCATTGGAATCAAAACCCAGAGAGAGGCCATAATCCACAGCCATGCGAATAATGGTATCCACACCGTCGATATAAAACCAATAGGCCAGCAGAAAGGTAAAAACCACTTTGAGGTGGCGAATTTTTTTAAATGTTCCGACAAATTGGCGGAAACCTGCGGCGAGAATATTTTCATCGCTTTTATCCGTAGCGGTGCCTTTTTTCTCCGGCACCCAGAATATGGTAAAAAAAGTAAACAGACCCCACCACAAAGCCACCGATAAAAATGAAAACCGCACAGCGGCAGCGGCATCGGGTAGTCCGAAGGTGTGGGGTCTCAATGTCATCAGTACGTTGATCAAAAACAGCAGACCCCCACCAAGATACCCCATGGAAAACCCCAGACCAGAGACATAGTCGATTTTTTCTTCGCCCACAATATCCGGCAGCAGGGCATCGTAAAAAACGTTGGCACCGGAAAAGCCGATGATGCCCATGGCGTAGATGAAAATGGCCCAGCCCCACTGTCCCCTCTGGACCATAAACAGGGCAGCTGCCATCAAAACGCCCAGATAGGCAAAAAAAACCAGAAATTTTTTCTTAGCCGATCCCTTATCGGCTATGGCCCCCATAACGGGGGCCATCAGGGCGACAATCAAACTAGCGATGGAATTACCAAATCCCAACTGGGCGGTGCTGACATTCACATCTGAACCGTAGCTCCAATACTGTTTAAAAAAAATGGGAAAAAATCCGGCCATCACTGTGGTAGCGAACGCAGAATTGGCCCAGTCATACAGAGCCCAGCCCCAGATTGCCTTGCGGTTCTTTTTCAAGACAACATCTTCGTGTTTGCTATCAGCCATGTCTCGGTGTTGGTCATAACATTATCAGGTGTCAGGTGTCAGGCCTTCGGTGACCTATGTCGGGCCTTGCTACCGAATAGCAATATCAGTCGGATCTTTTCGTTGTGTTCGATTTTAGTCTCATCTTCACTGAAACCTGAATCCGCCTGCGGCGGAACACCTGAAACCAAGTTATGCATAGTACCAATTTTTAACACGAATTCTTAAAATAGCAAGGAAATCCAATGGTGAAGTGATAATCCGATTTACCGCCCGACGGGCAGCAAGTACAACGGCTGTTCATCAACGGGCAATCGGGCGATTTCTTTGACCGCCTCATCCCTAAAAGCACCGATCACTGCTGTCTGAAGCCCCAACGCGATTGCCTGCAAGCTTACGTTTTGGGCCGCATGGCCAACTTCCATGTGGACGTAGCGCAGACCGCGTCGGCCGTATTTATCGGTGGTGCGCGCATAAACGGCACAAAACAGCAAGACGACGGGTGCTTTTTTGATGGCCCCTTGGCGCAGAGCCGCACGACTGATCTCTGATCGCTTGTCGCCGGAGATAATATTGACCAGTGCATGTTGGTCGGGGCGGTATTTATATATGGCGGCGGGAAGGTCTTTGACCCGGCCGGCAATGACATAGAGCTCCAGCGGATAAAGGGCTCCGGCCGAAGGTGCCGTCCGGAAACCGCGCGGATGGGTTACTCCCTGGGCGGACCACACGAGCTGGGAAATTTCGGCAAGACTCAGGGGGTCCTTCTTGTACGAGCGCACCGATCTTCGGCTTTGCAGGGCCTTTTCGACCGAGATATCTCCATCGCTGCGCGCTGCGGGCAACTGAATCGTCTGAGTCGGACTTGCCGGCGACATGGATTCACCTCTCCCGGGTGCATACGGGTTTAAGGTCAGCCACACAACCACTGCCATCTGGGTCGCAACCCTGATAAAAGCCGGACGCATGGGTTCTCATCCTTGATTTGGCAATTGCGATTCGTATGGTTGCAGCCCGGTATTGCCATTTGGCTTAATGCTGACCGGGCTTGTACGGGTAATGCTGAATGCGGTTGTGCAGTCGTTCGGCCCGTAAACAAAACGTCTCCAGTTTGGCGTCGATGAGTTGTGGAAAAGGGGAACCATCGCTTTCGATTGCCAGAAACGGAAGCTGTTCGACATCGGTCAGAACGGCTTTCAGCTGCTGGTTGGCCGGTTCTGTTGCCAGTTTTTCTTCACGGGTCATGGTTTCGTTTAATATGGCTTCCGACAACCGGTTGGGCATGCAGCCAAACGGGCCAATGGCAATGACACCGCAGGATTGTGTAACAATTTCGGTTAGGGAACCACCTACCGTCAGTACCGCTTCACCCGGAAGGTTTTTGGATATATAAGCCGAGGCATTTTTGATGAAGGTATCGATATCGATAGGCTCGGCGTGCACCAGGCCGGATTGGTTCAATATCGATTTGATTCGCCTTTCATAGCGGGCCTGAAATTTGTTGCGAATTTTAAATCTTAATTTTTCCAATATGTTCATATTGTCAGGACTCAGCCCCTGATCGACCATGTAATTGCAATATAACAGCCACTCGGCAACCGGTGAACAGACGGTGGCAAAACCTTTTTCAGCCAGACGCTCTGTGATGTATTGACGCGAAAGCGCATCCCGCCGCACAAATATTTCACCGGAGAGCGTGATTTTAGGGACGCTTTCAAACGGTTTTTTCATAGATAACTGCTGCAGATGCCTGGCAGTGTGCTTTAATTGGTGTTCGAGAACCGAAAAGTCTCCATCTTCCAGTGCAGTTAGGAGCGCCTGCCATTCGTTTTCAAAGAGTTCCATGGCTTTTTTGGTTTCAACCGCATTGGCCAGAATCATCGAGCGAATGTCTTCCATGACATCGGAAACAACCACCGACCACCATCCCCGTGTTTCGAAATCCTTGTCCATCCCCATATACCCATCTTCAGAACTCAGGGTAAACAATGCCACATCCGGTATTTCAAGCCGTTTGATGAGATCTTCCATAAAAATATAGTATTGCCCGAATCGACATGGCCCGGTGCCGGTGGCAAAAAAATAAACCACAACCTCATCATCGCGTTTGCCGTTATTGATATAGCTCAACAGCGTGCCGGTGGTCAGAATCAGGGGCAGACATTCCTTGCAGGAGGTATTGGCGCGACCCAGTTTCAAAACGGCTTCGTCAGAGGGGCGATGCGCCTCGGCCTGAAAGCCAGAACCTCTCAAAACGGCGGCAAATGCCTCAGAAGACAGCTTGCCCATTGATGCCAGTAAAACGGTGACCCGCGGATCGGTCATCGGTAAAGTTTCACCGGAAGATGTCACTATATTGGCCGCTCCATTTTGACTTGTGATTTGGGCTGGACGAAAAATTTGCGGTCGTTGATTGATTTTTTTCTGGGTGACCAACTGTCGGTAGGCCTGAACAATATCCAAAAACGCTTCAACCCGGGTTTCCAGCCCCGCATCTGCTGTGTGGCTGTCCAACTCAAGGGTCAGGGAGGGCTTACGGCCCATAATTTCGCGGAAATACCCGACGACAAATGAATCCGGCCCGCAGGAAAAATTGGTGATGTAAGTACCAAACAGCTGGGGGTGGCGTTTGACCAGCCGACCGGCTTTCATCATCAGTTTGCCCATGCCCCAGTACATATGTCGCTTGGATCGTTCTTTGCTGATTTTTAGGAAATCAAGCGGTATCACCAGAATACCCCTGGAGGCAAATTTATACGGGATGCCCATATGGGCCTCATCGGCGTAGCCATTATAGGGGCGCGAAAAAATCACCACGGCGAATTTTTCCGGATCCGCCTCCAGTTCGGCCATGGCGTTTTGCCCGATGGTCTGCATTTCCGCCATACAATCCAATTGTCTGCGCATGGCGATTTCAAACGCAGCTTCAGCTTCCTTGCGTTTGATGCCCATTTGCATGGCAGAGGCAACCAACGGCTTTTTGGCTTCGGCGATGCCCAGTGAAAGATCGACCAAAGGACTCAAAAGCTTGGTTCCCTTTTCGGCAAGCTGTCCCAGTCTCTTGCGGAAGGTGGTTTGCAGGTAAAAGGTTTCCCCCTGAACCAGCGGGCACACCTGGGAGTGCGAATCTTCCCCGGCGTTCGCATCGTTGGGTACCGCCTTAAAATGGGGTAAAAAAATAAAATCGGGTGGCGATTGGTTTTCGATCAGCGAATAGAAAAACCCGTGGGCCAGTTCCACCGGATAGCAAAATGGCGCGTTACGCTGGTCAATACCCTCCTGTGAGGCTTGCGACGGCAGCACAACCGCATATCCCAGTTGGGCGAAAAAATTGGAATACAGCGGATAGTAAGTGTTGATCAAAAAGCTGCGGTTGAAGCCAATGGTCCCCCGCTGTTTGCGGCCCACATCCGCTGGTTTGGCTGCACCGTATTTCTCAAATATGAGCTGCTGGCGGACGCGTACCAGGTCCAATTTTCCGACGTCATATTTTACATTGTGACGCAGGTTGTAGTAGCGGTTGCAGGCGCCACCAAACGGATACTTTTTGCCTTCAACCTGAATCATGGCAATGTCGCACCGGCGGTCGCATTTTTCCTTTCCGCCTTTACAAACAAATGATTTCCCGTAGGTAACGCTTCGGTTTGCCAGCGTTTCCAGATTGAATTGGTCTGTGGGCATCAGTCCGGTATCGATTCGATTTTTGACAGCCAGGGCCACACCAAATGCGCCCATAAGCCCGGGCTCCGGCGGAACGACGATGGGCTTGCCGATCAAGGACGCCATCGCCAGTGGCACCGCTTTGTTGTAACAGACCCCACCCTGCATAAATACTTTTTCACCTACCGGTCGGTTGCCTTTGACGCGATTTGAATAATTCATGCAGATGGAATAAACCAGACCGGCAACAATGTCTTCGTGTCGCACGCCCTCATGGATGGCGTTTTTAATATCAGAGGCAATAAAGGCGGCGCACTGATCGTTAAAATTCGGCGGGTGCTTTCCTTGTAAGGCCGCATCGGCGATTTTTTCCATCGCAACCCCAAGGGTTTCATAGGCCGATTCCTCCAAAAAAGAACCGGTTCCGGCCGAGCAAGCCTCGTTCATGGCATAATCGGACGGCACCCCATTGGTGATATAGGTGTATTTGGCATCTTGACCGCCGATTTCAAAAATGGTGTCCACCTGCGCGTCAAAGTATACCGCCGCAGTGGCATGCGCGATAATCTCATTGATGACCCCATCGCTAAGCGCATGTAATCCGGCGATCTGCCGGCCTGAGCCGCATATACCCAGACCGATTATCGACAGCTGCGCAGCGTCCACCTGCGTCTTGATTTGTGCCAAAATAGATTCGTAGCAGCGCCGGGACGCACCCACCGGATCGCCGTTGGTGCGCAAATAAACCGAGGCCAATATGGCATCATCTGATTTGCGCAAAAGAACGGCCTTGGTGGTGGTGGAGCCGACATCCAGCCCAAAAATACAGGTATCACCGGGGCGAGCCTGCCCTTTTTCGATGGTTTTAAATTCAACCTCAGCGGTGTAATCGTTTAACGGTGGTAAGGTATCAAATGACGTGATTTCAGAATGAAATAAATTCTTTGCACCTTGAACAGCGGCGGTTTCATGTTCAAGTGCCCAGAGTGCGGCCCCCAGCGCTTCAAAATAAGGAGCTTCACCCGGTACGATTAGCCCGGGGATATCCTGGTTGAGATAATCGACCATCATGTTGTTGCGGGCGGTGCCGCCGACCAGCAATAAGTTGCGCCGCTCGACCTTTTTTAAAAGTTCCAAAATTTTATTGGCCATCATTTTGCACAATCCGGCGGTGACCTGGGATTTTGGAACCCCCTTATTGGTGGCGTGAGTGCAATCCGATTTACAGAACACCGAACAGCGACCCGAAACGTGGTGGGGCGACGCTATCGACGCCCACTGGGCAGCTTCATCCAAAGACACATTCATGCGCCGCAGTTGCTGCAGAAAGAATTCACCGGTGCCCGATGCACATTTGTTGCCGGTGATCACGTTTGATATGCTGCCGGTCTGATCCAGAACATAGACCATAAACGTCTCACCACCGGCGGAAATGATTGCCGGACAATCAATACCTGCCGGTTTAACAAATTGATACGCATATTCGACGGCTTCAGGTTCGGATATGGAGGTCAGATTTACAAATTTGCGGAATTTGCGACCGGTGGCCGCGATGCGGTCAAATGAGCTAACATTCAGGTTTTCAAAAGCTTTTAACAATGTACGCTTGGGATCGCCTTCGTGGGGATACAGGGCGGATTCAATGAGCAACGGTCTGGGTCGCTGTTGCGCATCGCCACCTGTCGATGGCCCTGTGACCTGCTTTAACTGGACAATCGATACAGTTGATGCCCCCAAACAGATTCCCAAAGATGTTATTGCTTCAGTCATCGATTCTGCTTCAACTTTCAGCCGATTTAATGGTTCAACTTGTTGATGAGCCGGTATCCTAACAGCTGTCCATGGGAAGGATTGTTGTGGCCCAATATTCGGTTCATGCCATAGCAGGCCTGAAACCTGATGATGGTAATCATCCTCCAAATATCCGGTCACCCGAAGGTTGGCAAAAAGACAATGCCCGGTCTCATGGCGTCATCGCCCAGATCAGAAGGCCGGGATTTCCGGAAGGCATTTCTCAATGGCTACCTGTGTTTTTAAGGCTTAGCGAATGCCTCTAAATGCGGTACACCTAATGTGAATGTCTATTACTTTAATTTGAATCGTCTTGCAAGGCTTATGTTCTGCAATTATTGAGTTTGATGCATTGGTTCAATCAAAAAACCCAACCCTCATGGGTGCTCGTGATGATGGCTTCTGGGAAGGGTGTTTCCATTTATTAAATAAAATGAATTCAATAGGATATATAAGAATTTACCTTTGGCCGAACCCTTTTGCGAATTGGCTTAGCCCAAGCCGGGCTTGACATTAAATCTGAGGTTTTATACAACCTCTTAGTTTGATAATTAAATAAAATCAATGGATTGGATAACAGACTAAAGGAGATACCATCATGACACCCCGTTTGATTCTGATCGGCATACTGGGCGTATTGCTCAACACGTTGATCGGGTGCATTAATTTGGGTCCGCATTATCAGCGCCCCGATGTCAACATTGATATGCCGGAATTTTTTCAGAACGATACGTTAAAATCCGACGTCGATGCGGTGATTGCCGATCGATGGTGGCAGGATTTCAATGATCCCGAACTCAACCGGCTGGTTGAGGAGGTCCTGGTGTATAACTGGGACTTGAAGCAGGCCGCGGCCCGCATACTGGAAGCCCGGGCGCAGTTTGTTCAGGTAAGTGCCGACCGCTGGCCCCAGGTCAATGTTGATTATGAATGGGATAAACGTCGTTTCGGGGGGGTTAATGTCGGGCGCGGTCGCACGATTACCACCCACCAGCTAACCTTTTTGGCTCTGTTTGAAATCGACCTGTGGAGCCGCCTGGCCAAGGCCTCCAGGGCAACCTGGAATGATATCCTGGCTGATGAGGCCAATCGACGAACGGTTGCCCAGACCCTTGTGGCGGAAACCATCAACCTGTATCTGCAAATTGAAGCCTTTGAGCGGCGTCTGCAGATTGCCGCCGATAGCATCACTGCTTTCCAGCGCAGTTTACAGTTTGTCGAAATCCGTTATCGTCGTGGCCTGGTCTCTGCTCTGGACGTTCGCCAGGCGCGGCGCGTCCTGGCCGGTGCCCAGGTTCGTGTCCCCGAATTGCAGCAACAACTGGGGATCACCCAACAGCAGCTGGCGATCTTACTGGGTCGTTATCCCGAAACTTCACCGGCACGAACCCAGCCCCAGGACTACTATCGTCAGCCGGCGCCGGTGCCGACCGGTCTGGCGTCCAGCCTGCTGCTCAAACGGCCCGATATTCGTGCTGCCGAACTGCGGCTACGGGCCTTAAACGAGCAGATCGGCGCTGCCAAGGCGGATCGCTTTCCGCAAATTACCCTTACCGGCAGTTACGGCTGGAATTCAGATGGTAAAGACCGGCTGCTAAAAAGCGACAGCGTGATCTGGAATTTCACCCGGGGTGTCGTGCAACCGATCATGAATGCCGACCGCCTCAAAGCCCGCCAGCGCGGTGTCGAAGCCCAGTATGAGCAAGCGGTTTCAGATTATGCCAACACCGTTTTAAATGCCTTTGCCGAGGTGGAAGGTGCGCTGTTGACCCGTAAAAAGCAATTGGAGCGCCGGGAGCGCGAGGTGGTATTTCTGGAGGAGGCCCGGGCGACTCAGCGGGTGGCTCAAAACCGCTATATCAAGGGGTTGATTCAATACTTGGACGTGCTGGATGCCCAGCAGACGCGGTTTACCGCTGAAGACAATCTGGCCCAGGTGGATTTGAATATTTTAACCAACCGCGTTAATCTGCACCGCGCCCTGGGGGGCAGCTGGGCCGTGCCGGAGCCGATTCAATTGCAGCCGGATGGCTATTTCTTTGACTTTGAAACCGAAGATACTGTGCTGCCATAAGCACAAATCCAAACCTAAATCGGTTAAGCCGGTTGAGCCCGTTGCCGGTTGGCCCGTAAAAATAAAATCAGACACATTATACCGATTTCAACCGGCTCAACCCAAAACCGTGATCGCCAATTTTTAGCAAAGCATTTATGGTATAGCCGGTTTGGTGCGGGTCTCCCGGGCAGCGATTTCCGGATCGATACGCCAGGTGACCAGGGGGGAAAGGGTGTAAAGCAGCATATAGATCAGGCTGGCCTGACCATAATAGGGTGTGAATACGGAGAAGATAACCATCAGTGATCCGCGCCCAAACCAGGGATGCCGACTCATGAAACGACCCAGATGCAGATATCGCACTGGATAGGCATTCATTAGGAGGGCGGCCACGATGACCAACCCAGCGCTAGAAACACCCCAGAAGCGAACCCATTCGGAGCTGTCATTGACGACCTGGCTAAAAATAATCAGACCCGACATCACCAGCAAAGCGGCTGCCGGCGTCGGCATACCCTTGAAAAACCCGGGAATCGGTGATTTATCCAGCGTAAAATAAACCAGGCGTCCAATGCCCAGCAATGCATACGACCATGCAATCCAGCCCAGGGGCAGTTTTTGCAGGACCGGATCTGGATGGCCGGATAGGGTGATATAAAAAATCCAGGCCGGAGCGATACAAAAACTGACTGCATCTGAAATGTCGTCGAGCAAACTCCCAAAGCTGATGCCCTCTTTTGGTTTTTCGTCATCTAAAGGTTCTGTCAGACCCAGTCTGCGGGCAACGGCGCCGTCGAGCTTGTCAAACAGCGCCGCGCCGATCAGAAACAGCGATGCTTCTCGGATGCGTCCCTGGTATGCAAAAAATACCGCCAGCAGCCCCATGCCGGCATTCATCAGGGTCAACGTATTGGGAAGGAAGGCCAGAATGCGACGGCGCATCTGCTCATCTCCTAGACACAAATCGTCCAGACACAGTCGGCCGTATTTGCGAACATAACCGGCAATCGAGGCAAAGTTGATAATCAAAAAAATGATTTCGATAAACAACAAACCCCGCAACGGCAGATTTCCCAGCCACGATATCCAGAAATATATATTCGAAGGTGGTCCTTCGGGCACATAAAACGCATAGGCATAAAGCAAGGCCCCCACCGGTGCAGCGACAATCGTCCGCAGGCGGGTAAATTCTTTGTATTCGAGTTCCTGGTCATTGCGGATGGCAAAACCGCGCATAAAATGGGCGAAATTGTCCCGAACCAAAACGGTTACCGCCAGTAATAACACCAGGATGGCATGCAGCATCTCTCCCCGGGTGGGATCCGGTGAACTGAAGTGGACGCGCCACATGACGCCAACAGCCAACAACGGAAAGATAATCGAGTAGACCAGTTTATCCATCAAGCGGTCGGCCAGCTGCGCTAAGGGTGGGTGAAGCTCAAAACGTGCCGCAAACCAGCCATCAACCAGGTCAAAGCTCATGGCAATGAACAAAAACAGCACACCGATCGTATACATAATCGGACTTTGGGTCCACATAACCGCAATGGCGCAAATTAAGCCGGCAAACACCAGCGGTGGTCGTCCGTAAACAAAGAGTGCCGTTATCTTTTGTGAAATATGTTCTCTTTTGGTCATTACTTCAATCATCTTAAAAGATTTGCCTATTCCTGTCAAGAAACGGCACTTTGAGCCGCTCCTGAGCCTTCTTCAAGGGTTTCACTCTTGATCCCTCTAGAATATGGGTTCAACCTCTGGCAAAAGCAAGCTTTACCTGGATCTTGCATGAAAATGAATAAGAGATTGTAAGGCCATATTACTGAAAGCGGGTCAAAAACTGGCATCATAAACCAAATGGGCTTTTCAAAAAATAAGGATACATATCATTTAATCTTATTCATTTTCACCCTTTGGGCGATCGCAGGCTTTCATCTGCTGCGTTATTTAGGGTGAAGCATAGTACACTATAGCTTCACCCTTAAGTGCCTTGCATATGAAAGCCTCCGACGCGTGCAAAATCCAAGCTTTACCTGGATCTTGCATGAAAATGAATAGGGGATCTTCAATTATTTACTGATCACCAGTGTCATCGATGATGCTTTGCCTTCTGCGATGCTTTCTGATAAGGCAATGGCAACATTAGCGGCCGAATATGCTTTTTAATCTCACTTTAACAGGCAACCCGCATGTCGCGTTCCGTCTACAAAAAAGTTGGCATTGCTTCCCTGATAATGATGACATCGATTTTGCTGAGCAATCTAATCGGGTTGGTCAGGGAAATGGTCATTGCTTATTTTCGGGGAGCAGGGAGCGAAGTTGATGCCTATCAGCTCTCTTTTCTAATACCTGAAATATTAAATCATATTCTTGCCAGCGGTTTTCTTTCCATTACATTCATTCCAATTTTTTCCCGCTACCTCTCGGAAAAGAATGAGAGCGGGGGGTGGCGTGTATTTTCTATCATTCTGTCCAATTTTGGGGCGCTGCTCATATTTTTCATTCTCATCGCTGAAGTGTTTACCGCCGAAATCATTTCGGTGCTGGCACCTGGGATTGATGACCCTGCGCTCAAAATAGCGGTGATTCGTATGACCCGCATCATCCTTCCAGCTCAGATCTTCTTTTTTGCCAGTGGGCTATTAATGGCTGTCCAGTATGCCAAAGAAAATTTTGCGATACCCGCCCTGTCCCCGATTATCTATAATCTCTGTATCATTTTGGGCGGGGCTCTATTGGGTAGCCGGTTGGGGATGCTTGGTTTTTCCTGGGGGGTTTTGGGTGGTGCGGCCTGCAATTTTATGGTTCAGGTCATCGGCGCTCGAAGGGTTGGTATGACGTTTCGATTTTCATTTGAGCTCAGACATCCAGACCTTAAAAAGTATATCGTTTTAACACTTCCGCTGATGCTTGGCCTGACCATGACCTTTTCTCGAGAATTTTTTTTCAGGATTTTTGGTTCCTATCTCCCGCCGGGCGGAATTTCCGGCATCAACTATGCCCTCAAGATCATGCTCATTCCGGTTGCTTTATTCGGGCAGGCCATTGGAACAGCCGTTTATCCATTTTTGGCACGACTGGTCGCTGAAAACAAATTGGCGGAAATGAACAATCTGCTGAATAACACCCTGCGTTACTTAGCGCTGGTCATACCGGTTTCGGTATTGCTCATGGTGGTCCGAAATGAGGTGGTGTCTATCATTTACCAGCGCGGCCAATTTGATGCTGCCGCAACTGCCCTGACAGCGGATATTCTGATCTATTTGCTCGTGGGTGCGTTTGCTCTTGCGGCCTATACGATTGTGCCCAGGGCCTTTTATGCGACACAAAACACTTTATTTCCGGCTATTTATGGCAGCATAGCGGTTTTACTCAGCATCCCTTTTTATATTTTAGGATTGCGATATTTCGGAGCCAAGGGTATCGCCATCGCAATTTCAATTTCGGAGATTTTACAGGTGGCTGTGCTGTATATGATATGGAATAAAAGAAGCCAAAATACCGCAACTCGACCGGTTTATGTTTTTTATGGGAAGATGATTGGTCTCAGCGTCATTCTGGGACCACTGCTTGTCTGGTTTAAAGCAAACCTTCTGAAAGGGATTGATACTGCCACTTTTACTGGAAGTTTGTTGGTCATAGCCCTGACCACAACCGCTTTTATGGCCGTAATGGCAGTAGTTGCCTATGGATTGAAGGTTAACGAAATTACCGATGTAGCCGGGCAGATGGTCAATAAAATCAAACAAACCATCGGGCTTTCATAACATCGATTTTCCGCCAAAGATCTCGGCCGCATTGAAGACGATTTTCGGACGTAGAGCATTATCGAAATAGCCGCTGTTCAACGTTCAAAGTGTTATCGATGCGGCTGGGCTACCATCGAATTAGGGCACTGCCCCAGGTCAATCCGCCACCGAAAACCGGCAAGCAGACGAAGTCTCCAGCTTTGATACTGCCGTCACTCGCAGCTTCATCCAAAGCAATGGCACAGGACGCCGAAGAGATATTGCCATATTTTTGCAGCGTCAGGTAAAAGCGGTCAAAGGGGATTTTGAGCGATCTGGCAATGTTTTGAAACATACGGATGTTGGCCTGATGCGGTATAATCCAGCTGATCTGATCGACCGTTAAATCGTTGAACGTTACAGCTTCATTGATGGCTTCGATAAAATGGCGCACCGCCACCCGGAAGCTCAAACTGGCTTCAATCATATTCAGGGTATGTCGGCCCTGGTCGACGCTTTCATGGGAGATAGGTGTGGTTTTTGAACCGCCGCCAGGCAGCAGCAGATCCTGTCCTTTGGCACCGTCTGTGTGGATGTGGGTGGATAGAATTTCGTGACCATCCGTTCCCAATGCCAGCACCGCAGCTCCGGAGCCGTCGCCCCACAGAATGCAGGTATTTCGATCCTGCCAATCAAGGGTACGGGTCATTATTTCAGCGGCCACCACCAAAACCCTTTGGCAGGTTTTGTTCATTAGGTACTGTTCGGCCACGTTTAAACCGAAAATGAAGCCGGAACAGGCTGCAGTGACATCAAAGGTAATTGCTTGCGGTGCGTCCAGTTTGGCCTGCAGCCAGTTTGCGGCTGATGGACAGCAGGTGTCCGGCGTAATGGTGGCCATGATGATTAAGTCGATATCTCCGACGGTCAGACCGGCGGCCGCCAGCGCTCTTTGAGAGGCCGCGCACCCCAGGTCAGCCGCTGTAACATCGGGATCCGCGATTCTTCGTTCCCGCACGCCGGTGCGCTTGCGGATCCATTCATCGGTGGTGTCCAGCCCCATCTTTTCCAGATCACTATTGGTCAACCGCTTCGGCGGGACGTAAGAGCCGGTTCCCAGGATGCGAATTGCTTGCACTTTTCATTTCTCCGGGAATTCGTTCTTAATGTCAGTTGGATGTTTAAACCTGGTGTATAGTGTTTTGTGTTTAGTTTTTGGTGTTTGGTATGAACTATATCGCTTTGTATTGGATTTTAGCTTGCTAACACTAAACACCAAATACAACACACACCTCATATAAAGGCTGCATTTCTGATCATTTAGGAGATTATCAGATGTACCGGTCGACCATTTCAGAAATCATTTTCTCGATTCCCTGTGGGCCCTCTTCCTGTGTCACGGTTTCAATCAGGTTTTTGATTTTTTGGTAGGTCGCCGGATCGCGCTTCAAATCATCAATTGAGCGATAGGCGCCGCCGCGGCGGCCGGCGCGATAAATCAGACGGTCGCTATCCGAAAGATCCTGATAGGCCTGAACAACAGCCAGCATTTTTTCCTTTTCATCTGGCAATTTGCCGCTGACTTCTTCGAGCAGATTCATAATATGATCGCTGGTGACCGTGCTGTTGATGCCATCCAGGGTTTGAATGAAAAGCCCGATTTCTTCGGCCAACATATCGTCGGTTTGCATTGTGAAGCTGCCATCTTCCAGCCGGCTGTGCAGCGGTACATGCAGGGGGACCCGGAGACTGCGAAGACGAATAAAATGGGGATTAATTTGATTGAGCACCTTGGCGGTTTCGACGGCATGATCGCGCCACATTTCTTGGCCGCCCAGTCCGGGCATCACGTATTCAGATACCTGCATGCCGGCAGCCAGCAAGCGTTTACCGGCTTCTATGTGCTGCGCTCCGGTAACACCCTTTTTCATCAGCTTCAGCAAGGGGTCATAGCCACTTTCCAGCCCGATATGAACGCGATCGAGGCCGGCGGCGCGGATTTGTTTTAACGCGTCAACCGATTTGCGAATGACGGTTCTAGACCGGGAATAAGTGGTCACCCGCTTAATCTCGGGAAATTGCGCTTTTAAAAACTGCAACACCGTCACCAGGTCTTTGGTGCTCATGATCAGGTTATCTGCATCCTGCAAAAAACAGGCA
The DNA here is from genome assembly GCA_030066985.1 of Desulfobacterales bacterium. Lineage (NCBI taxonomy): Bacteria > Pseudomonadati > Thermodesulfobacteriota > Desulfobacteria > Desulfobacterales > Desulfobacterales bacterium. Next base: position 114,521 of record JASJAN010000001.1, on the reverse strand, counting down.
TCTGTCTGGTAATACAGCCAGGCAGCAATGCTTTGATATTGATTGCTGGTGCCGGGTTGATTGAACAACGCGCTGACCACCGCATCGGTGACAGTGCCGTTGTGACCCAGCTGTTCTGAAAGCGCTTTGATTTCATCTGCAATCTGCCTTGCGGCGAGTATATCCTCTTTTATTTCATCGACGGTTCGAAGCGAGAATTTGTCGCGTTTGTACACCGGACAAAACAGGCACTGGTTCCAAGGGCAGTTGCGCGTCAATCGCAGCAGCAGACTGCGGGCTTCATTGGGCGGTCGGATGGGGCCCTGCTCAAATGTGGGGGGGGTAGCATTCATGGGTCTGTTGCCATATCCTCAGATGGGTTATTTATGGGGCAGAATTGTCAATTTTTCAATAAAAAAAAGGACGGCCGCCGCAGCCGTCCTTGAAGTTTGAGTGCATCTACGCAATCGGTGACGGTTTGCACAGATGTTCTTGCTCCATTGCCACGCGTCCACAACCACCACACACAAATTTCATTTCAGCGATTTTATCTTTGCACTGATGGGTGTGATCCGTTTCGGGGGCGCCGCAGAAGCTGCATTTGGCCTTGTCACCACACGGATTACACAGATGCCCGGGTGCATTTGCAACCGCACCACAGTTTTTACAGGTATAGGCCATTTTCCATCTCCTTTAATTTGAGGTGTTTTGGGTGTCAAATTTTCAATTTCAACATTAGTACGCTTCATGCAAAAGTCAAGAATGGGGAGGGCTTTAAGGAGATGTGCCGGGCGATTTTTTTTCTTTGGGTGAGGGTTGCTCTTTTTTATCGGGAAGAACCGGCTGAATAATGGTAATCGGAAGCTTGAGGGTTCTTTCCAGAATGCCTAATAAACCTGAACCCACTGCCGTCGGTGAAAGCGGTATGACATCCGGGTCCCCAAGATCGCCGATGGCTCTGAACGGAATCGAAATCAGATTGCCCCCCAATATGTTGCCGACCAGGGGGATGATCTTCACAATCCGATCAACGGTTTTAAACGGGGCCACCAATACGACCAGATCGACTTTGTTTTTGATCAAATCGATATCCCCCTCAATGGCGATACCCATGGAGGGGCTGTCAATGGAGGTGTCTGTGATGATCAGTTTGCCGTCTTTAAAGACACCATTAGCCGTCATCGAGTTATAGGCAAAGCCTTTGCCCTTCAGATCCGGAACTTCCCCCCGGTAAATTTCGGTGACATTGAGCAATGCAAAAATTTTGGCCAGCAAGCCGAAACGATAAATGCGACCCTCTACAGAATTAAAATCCAGATTTCCGGTCAATGATTTTGCAAATTCGCTGGGCCGGGCCTTGCCCAGCAGCTCACCCCCCAAATTGTAACTGCCCGCCATTAAATGCGGCCTGTCAAACAGGCAGGTAAGACTCGTGTCCAGTTCCTGGTCTTTTGCAACCGGATTAAAATACAGCTCAAAAGACTCACCGGAGATCTTAAGAATGCCGGGAAACTGGATGCCGCAGAGGTTGGCTTCCCGAATGACAATTCGGGTATCGGTTTTACCGAAGGTAATGTCAGCGTGAACCGGGCGCCAGCTAAAACCATTATAGGTAAAACTGTCTAACTCTACGCTCAAACCGCCGCGCAGCCCTAGCTTTTCATCGGGCGCTGTGGTCTTCTCCACGCTGGTAATTTGTTCAATCTGGCTCCATTTCAACTGATCGGCTGTCAGCTGCAACTCAAGCGACAACAGGTCTTCAGAAAAAGTGGCACCGCCCTCAAGGTTAATCTGACTGTCTTCCCATTCAATTTGCACCGTGCTCAGATCGATACGACCGTTGAGGCCTGCAGCGCTAGGGGTGTCCTTGGCAATAAAATCTACTGTTTTGACCTGGATCGGGGCTTTGAAAAAATCCGATACCCATTCTAAATCTTTTATGTCGCCGGATAAATGGAATTGCCAGGCTTTGGATGCACCCACCGGACCTTTGAAATCCAATTCCGTAAGTATCATTTTGCCCCCGGTGGCTTTATACCCTTTGAACATTTTATTCAGGGTGTCAAAGCTCACCAGCCACGGGTAAAGCTCTGCGATCTGGATATTGGCTGAATCGGCATTGAGCTCGATTAAGGGGATTTTACCCCATTGCTTTCCGAATGATAGATGGCGTATGGTGGATGTGCCGAACCTGGCATTGGTTTCCTGGATATCGAATCGCGTGCGCCGCCAAAACAACTCGCCACCGCTCAACTCTATATCGGTCGGAAATTTTGCTGAGCGGATATGCCATTTATCAATGACGCCGCTGAAGGTAAATTTTCTTTTCGATTGGGTGCTGGTGGGGCCATCAAATGTCAGGCTCCTAAAGGCCAGGTTACCGCTTAAAACCGGAACATCTCTGACACGTTTTTTCAGATCCCGATGGCTTTTGAGCCAGGCATAGACTTCATCCAGATTTATCACGCTTGCACCGGCGTTGGCCGTCAAAGACGATTTCTTACCCCATTTGAGGGTGGCATTCAGACCTGAAAATATCGACTGCCCAACCTGAGCGGTCCATTTATTTACCTTCAACTGCTTATTATGACAGCTAAATTGTCCCCGTGTGATGGTCACTGGACCGGGTATCTGAGCTGAGCTCAACATCAGATTTTGAATCACCCCTTTGGATTTCACCTGCCACTGGGCCGGCTTAAATAGGGGGCCATTTAGGGTAGGGTTTTGCAAAAGGATGGCGCCGGCGATGGTCTCAATCTTTTTGAGGTCCTTTTCAAATGTTTGCATTTGGCCCAGCCAGGTGTGCAGTTGGCTTAAATCGATGTGGGCCGATGTTGATGATGCTTCCAGCAGTGACGCTTTTTGCCACCCAAAGCGGGTTGACAGCCCGGTCAAGCTGGATTTTCCAAAACGAACATCGCAATTGGTCAACGCTATCTGATCCCCGTCCAAAACGAAGCTGCCGCCTTTTACCGTCATCCGATAAGGTATTCGCTGGTAGGTTGTATTGACCGTGAAGTCAGAGGCCATGACCTTCACTTTGGTATCACGCAAATCTTCACCAATCACCAGCATGCCCAGAGCGCTGCCTTCAACTTTTTTGAAAAGCTTTAGCTCTTTTTGAAATTGCTTGTCATCGATCAGACGGGCCAAAACAGAAGGCAGCTGCGACAGATCTGCCTGGACAAGTGCTTCAATATGAAAAGGGGCGGTTGCATCTGTCAGGGGGATGGAGAGTTTGCCATTTTTCGCAAATGACTTTCCCATTTGCGCCTCGGCATTTTCACCCTTTAAGATGCCGTTGGCAATCGTGGCATCACCCTGCACATTCTCCAGTTCCAGCGAGCCGACCGGAATCGATATTTTCCCGCCGACGAGTTTGCCCTGGATCACCAAATTTTTTGTGTCAGCCAGTTGGGTCCAATCAGGTGCCTGGCTTTGCAGGGTGACTCTCTCAAAATCACCGTCACGCAATATTTTAAAAATATCGGATACGTTTTCGGCATTTTCGGTCAGTGCCAGCGCTAATTTTTGGGCTTTGCCCACATTGATCTGCCGGCCTTCCAGTTCCAGTTGAACGACGGGCTGTCGGGCATCTATATTGAGACGACCCGATAGACTCAAGCGGGGCTCTGTCAAATCAAGCCGCGAAAGATCCAGCGAAAGGTGGTCTTCTTTGAATTCAAAACGGGCCTGCACACGGGTGTCGTTTATTTTTAGCTCTTTGTTCGCACGTTGCCAGTACATATACGGGATGGACCCCTCAATATCAGCCCGCACATTATTGGGACCATCTGTCATTAGGTCGATGGTTAGGTTTGCGCGCGCATTGGTCATTTTGAGGCTATGATCGGGAAATAGGTATTCAACCACGGCATGCGGCCGGAGCTGATTCAATTTAATTTGGCTGTTCAATTTAAAACCGGATTCGGCGTACCGGCCTTCAATCGATATGTTCTCCCAGTAGTTTGATTGGCATTGCGCCGAAAATTCAATGGATGCCCCCTTATGTTTGATCTGGCTGGTGACACCCTGAAGTGCTAAAAACCGCTGTTGCCCCTTATAAAAATTGACGCGGCCATTACGAACAGTGATGGCGATGCTCGGAATCTTGAGCTCCGGCATCGATTCAATAATGGCCTTGAGCCAATCGACGGGGGCTTCTAACGAAAACGGTTTACCATCTGTTTTTTGTGTTTCTGTGGTTTCCGGGAATTGAACCGTAATATTCGGCGATCGCGAATGGACCACTCTGATTTCTATATCACCGGTGATCAGCGGCAGGATTTTCGGATAGATCTTCAGCGAATCTATCGTTCCTTTGACGTTTTCAGGCACAGTAAAACGAACGTCTGAAATCACGACATGCGGACGCGGGAAAAACGCCATTTTAAGACGCTGGTATTCAATTGTGCCCCCTAAATCCCTGGCATACAGGCGTTTGACCTCCTGTTTGACGGTTTCCAGGTTAATCAGTTGCGGGGTAACCACCAGCAGAACTATCAGCGCGCACAGCAAAATGGCAGACAGGCTGATGAGGGTGACCCATATTTTGCGACGTTTGGGCATACAGAATAGTGATTCATACAACGGGTTTCAGATGTTGGCAAAAACCTCTATTAGTTTACCATATTTTGACGATACTGCGACCTTTTATGTCGACGCAGACATGCGATGCAGGGCTGGCATATCATGTTTTAAAATAGAAGGCAAAATATCAAATAGAGGCTGCGGGCAACCGGTTGCGCCAAGTCTTCCACGGCCACTTGCCAATGTGACCATTCGCGGTCTCAAAGCCGCGTTGTTTGGTATTGTTGATGGGGTCACTTTAGTTGCTCTGGGTCTGTTCTGTGTTTACCATAAAAAATCCAATATTATCATGTAGTTAAAACTCTTGACATTAGGGGTTGACATCATTAGCTTCAACAGTATGACTGCATGGAGGTGATACCATGTCAAAAGCCAAAAAAAAATTTCAAGCGGCCATGACGCAGTTTGTCGGCCAAAATTACAATAAAAGTATCGATTTATTTAGTGAGGCCATTGCCTCCGATCCGGAATTCAAGATGGCCTTTAAAAGCCGCGGTGCGGCCTACCTTCGATTGGGCAACATCCCGGATGCGCTGGCCGATTTTAACCGTGTTCTGGAATTGGACCCACAAAACGCGCGGGCATTTCATTTGCGCGGCTTAGCGCACGAAAAGGCCGGTGATTATTCTGAGGCCCTTGAAGACTTGAGCAAAGCCATTGAGATTGACCCGGAATACGGCGCTGCCTACTATAGCCGGGCTAATTTGTATTCAAAAATCGGTGATACAGATCATGCGACTGAAGACGCTGAAATGGTAACCCATTTGACCGAAATCAATATCGAGACCTTCGGTGATGAGAACAATGTCTGGCGTTCAAGACAGCTCCAGCTGGAAACCATTTCCAACGATAATTTGGCCATGAAACGATAATGTACGCATCTGACCTTGTATTTGCGAATCAAAGAAAAGTTGCCAAGCGATACGTTTGATGCCGTGCGGTTTGCAAATCCGGTCTGATTGAATACGATTCAAAACAGCAGCAATCCACATGAGAATAGGTATTGCAGAAAGTGCCCAAAGGTTATACAAAATCTTTTTGTTTCATAGGGTACCACAACCTATCAGGGATAAGGTTACAGTATTGTTGCCATTCCAAGGGGGTATGGATTCGTGAAAGCAATGGTGCTAGAACAGCTGGGCACGATCTCTGATCACAGCAAACCCCTTGTGTTGGTCGATTTGCCGGAGCCGGTTCCTGCGGACAACCAGATCTTAATAAAAGTGTCCACCTGTGGCGTGTGCCACACGGAGTTGGATGAAATTGAGGGGCGCACCCCTCCGCCGAAATTACCGGTAATTCCCGGTCATCAAATTGTCGGCCGGGTGGCAGCCTGCGGAGATGGGGTCACCCGATTCAGCACCGGGGACCGCATCGGTGTTGCCTGGATACATTCGGCCTGCGGTCGTTGCGCGTTTTGTAAAGGCGACGCGGAGAATTTATGTGCGTCGTTTAAGGCTACCGGCAGGGATGTGCACGGTGGCTATGCTGAATATACGATCGTAGATGAAGGTTTTGCTTATGCCATCCCTGAAATTTTTAACGATCTGCAGGCGGCACCACTTTTATGTGCCGGCGCCATCGGCTATCGTTCGATGCGGCTTTGTGGCGCGAAAAATGGCCAGAACCTTGGCTTGACGGGTTTCGGCGCATCCGCCCATCTGATCTTAAAAATGGTGCGCTACAAGTATCCAGATACAAAGGTGTTTGTATTTGCCAGAAGCGGCACAGAACGTGATTTTGCACGTCAGTTGGGTGCCATCTGGTCTGGCGATACAGACGCGCAACCCCCCGAAATGCTCGATGCGGTTATTGATACCACGCCGGCGTGGAAGCCGATTGTAAAGGCTCTGAATTGCCTGAAACCGGGAGGTCGGCTGGTCATTAATGCCATCCGCAAGGAGGAAAGTGACAAAAAAACCCTGTTGAGCCTGGACTATCCAAAGCACCTCTGGCAGGAAAAAGAAATCAAAAGCGTGGCCAACGTGGCGCGCAGCGATGTCAGTGAGTTCTTGATGCTGGCCGCTGAAATTCCGATCCAACCTGAGGTGCAGAGTTTTAAACTGCAAGATGCCAATCGCGCTCTGGTTGAATTGAGGCAACGCAAGATAAGAGGCGCCAAAGTACTTCAAATAGATTAAGTCTTGTTTGACATTTATCGTCGTCGGCTATCGTTTAATTTAGACTACGATGCGAATGAGTTAGGTAACTTTGTAGTATTGGAGTATAGGAGTGATGGAGTGATGGAAAAACATCCAATACTCCAGTACTCCAACACTCCATTACGCCTACTTTTGAAAACCATAACACGATTACACAATAGCTTTACCGATAAGCTGGAAGTTTAGATACTGATAAATAAAGGAGGAATGGAGAATGTACAATAAAACGGTTATGGATCATTTCCGCAACCCGCGCAATGTGGGTGTGATCGATGATGCCGACGGTGTCGGTGAGGTCGGCAATCCGCTGTGCGGCGATATGATGACCATCTATCTTAAGATTGAAGATGAACAGATCGAAGATATTAAATTTCAGACTTTTGGCTGTGGATCTGCCATTGCCGTATCCAGCATGATCACCGAAATTGCCAAGGGCAAGAGCCTGGCGGATGCCAAAAAACTGACCAATAAAGATGTCGCTGCGGCCCTGGAGGGCTTGCCGAAGAACAAGCTGCATTGCTCCAACCTGGGAGCCGATGCGCTGCAGTTGGCTATCCAGAACTATGAGGATAAAAAAGCCGGTGTGAAGCGGCCCCAACCGATCCGCAAAGAAAAACATGAGCACTCACATGGTAAAAAGTGTTATTGTCCCTATTGTGATATCGAAATTATGCCGGACATTACCTTTTGTGATGCATGCCAATCCAGTTTGGAAGAAGAACATTAATTTTGCCGCGATGTTGCAAGGTAGGTCATTATGAAAGTTATCAATCTGGACCATATTTCGGCCAAACCGCTATTGCCGGAAATCAAAAAGGTGATGATTGAGGCCATTGAAAAAGATTATCACAACCCCTCCAGCCAGCATAAATCGGGCGAAGAAGCTGCTGCGGCACTTCAAAACGCGCGTGAAGCGGTCGCGCAGTTGCTGAACTGCAAGACACCCAAGGAAATTGTCTTTACATCCGGTGGAACCGAGTCCGTCAACCATGCCATCAAAGGTGTGGCCATGGCGAATGAAGATAAAGGCAAGCACATCATTACCTCCAACATCGAGCACAATGCCGTCATCCGCAGTTTACGACGTCTCAAATCCGCCGGGTTTGCCGTTACCTCGCTTCCGGTGGACGCCAACGGGCGTGTGAAGCCGCAGGATGTGGCCGATGCCATCACCAAGGAAACGATTCTGGTGTCTGTTATGCACAGCAACAACGAAACCGGCACTCTGCAACCGATTGAGGAAATTGGCAAGATTACCCGTGAAAAAAAGGTGATATTTCACACCGATGCGGTGGATTCGGCTGGAGTGCTGCCGATGGACGTACAAAAACTGGGGGTGGATTTGCTCAGCTTTGCGGCCAATACGTTTTATGGCCCGGCAGGTGTCGGGGGGCTGTATATCCGCCGCGGCACCCGTATATTTCCCCTGCTGGATGGCGGCGTTCAGGAAAACAATAAGCGTGCCGGTGCCGAGAATCTAGTGGGCATTATCGGGACTGGCAAAGCGGCAGAGCTTGCAGTGCGGGACATGGACAAGCGCTTGGCGCATCTGAAAACTTTAAAAAACAAACTCTTAAACGATTTTCCTAAGAGCATCGACGAATATATTGTCAATACGCATCCAGAATTTAGCTTGCCCAATCTGGTGTCAATTTCGGTTCAATATATCGAAGGGGAAAGTGTGATGCTGATGCTCGATGATGAAAATATCGCTGTATCGACGCGTTCTGCATGTGCAACCGGCTCATTGCGAGCCTCGCATGTCCTGCTGTCTTTGGGCCTCAGTCATGCCGATGCGCAGGGAACCCTGGTTATCTCTTTTGGGATCGATAATACGGAAAAAGATATCGATACCTTTCTAAAGGCCCTTAAGCAGGTGGTCACGACGCTGCGCGATATATCTCCTCTCTATCAGAAGGCTTCTCAGACCTAACCGACGACACTTACCGTACCGTTAACCCGTGCCGGCCAGCAGGCTTTCAAAATAGGTATCGATCATCTGATGATATCTGCTGAACTTGGTTTTGAGGAGTTCCCTAAATTGCAGGTATTCGGGCTCGGCTAGCAGCTGATCAATTTCATGCGCTTTCTTACCCAGTTGTCGGCAGTACTTGTCAGTGATGGTTTGGGGGGCGGTGCCTCTGTTTTCAGCTACTCGGTTGGTCGCTTCAATTCGTGAAAAGCCGTTGTTTTCTATTTCATACATGACTTCCAGGATCTGTGCCAGGGATTTGGGTGCACCTTCAACTGTGAGCGCCGGCATGTCTGCGGATTCGTCTTTTTGAGGCCGGTCGGTACTAGTACCGAGCAGCAGGCGGCTTAACACCGAATTGGGTGAGTCGACAAACGGCTCAGCATGTTTCTGTAGGTAACGCCAAAGCCGTTCATCAATTTCGATCGAATATCTCTTCATCCTTGGACCTCGTTTCCTAGTATTTATCATCCATTACATGCAAGATCCAATAGCTTGTCAAGGATAATTTATGGTTAGGCGTCTTTAAGATCTAGTATAAACAGATGATGTTTTTGACATATACGTGCTATTGCTAGTTCTTTTGCCGATAATCTGATGGTACTAGATTCCAGATCTGTTTTTTTGATGCAGCTAGCAGCGTTGATCCAAAAGATCATTTGGATGGCCGATTCATCTAGTGATTCAGGCGGGATTGGTACTGATGTCAACGTCTATAAAGATCAATCTGAGCGATGGAAATGCAGAATAAAGACACTTGATCCTGGAGTTGATGAATCTTTTGGGATAGGCTTGTATCGTTAAATCAGATCTTTTTATTTTGATGAGGATACTTTTACGGTTTTATCGGCCAGATCCGCAGCCACGGTTTTCTTTTCATCCGTTGACTTGATTTCTATGGTGTGTTTGCCGATGGTGAGAACATCCTGCGGCACTAATTTCGCTTTTTTAATGTCCTTATTGTTTAATAAGGTGCCATTGGTGCTATCGAGGTCCACCAGGCCATAGCCATCTGGCAATTTGATGATCTTGGCATGCTCTTTTGAAACCGCCAAATTATCGATGACAATGTCGTTGTTGTTGCTCCGACCAATGCAGATTTCATTCTGATTGGTTTCAATTTGTTTAAGAACTTTGCCTTTGAATTTTAGTTCCAGTTTTAGCATGCTGAGTGACCTCCCGAATCATTCTGCAATTTTGCGCCACCTTCATAAGCTATCTTATCATGTTTTTTTATCCCCTGCAGTACATTTCTGAAGTCTTTACAATTCCTGCCGGCAGCGGTTGATGTCTTTGATAACATGGGTGGCGGACTGGTATCGCTTGCTGACACCTTTGCGCAACAATTTATCAATCAGATTTACACAGCATTTCGGAATTTGGGACGCAACTTTTGACAGCGGTTCGTAGTTATTATGGGTGATGGCGTATAAAAGGGCTGTAATATTTTCGCCTTTGAAAGGTTTTTCAGCGCTGAGCATTTCGTATAAAACAATTCCCAGGGAGAAAAGATCCGAGCGGCCGTCAACTTTTTTACCGGACACCTGTTCCGGCGACATATAGTTTGGGGTGCCGAAAATAACCCCTGTTTCAGTTTTGGTTGACGAACTCATGACGCGTGCAATACCAAAATCGGCGACCTTGATTTGATCATTTTCCAGCATGATAATGTTGGCCGGTTTAATATCCCGGTGGACGACACCTTGCGCGTGGGCATAGGCGAGCGCCTCTGCTACTGAAAGCCCCGCACCCATGACCCCATCGATCGGCAACAAACTGTTTTTCTGGCAAAAATGCGTTAGCTCTTTGCCCTTTAGCAACTCCATGGCAATATAGGCCATATCATGATCTTCGCCCACATCAAAAATCGTGACGATGTTGGGGTGTGAGAGTTTACCGGCGGCCTCGGCTTCGCGGAAAAATTGTTCCTTCACATCGTTGAGCTGCTGGGCCTCAACGTCGCTATAGCTGAGCGTTTTGATGGCCACCTCTCGATTGATGCTCGGATCCCTGCCCAGATAGACGGTGCCCATGGCGCCGTGACCCAGTTCTTTGATAATCTCGTAACGCCCCAGGGTGGGTTTGGTGGTTGAATCGGCCCATATGAGCGGGGTATCCTTTTTATGTTGCCCCACCGGCAGGGCGACGGTCTGCTCAATTTTTTCCAGCTGTTTTATCCGTCGCTTGATGTCTTTATATGCGCCGGCCTTTAGGATATGATGGTAAACCGCCAACGCTTTGTTGAACATTCTTTTGCGCTCAAAATCCAGTCCCAGGTTATAGAGCAATGCTTTTACCGATTTTTCGTTAATCGGGCATTTTAAGAATTTTTCAAAAGCCATATCCAACATACCCTGGCTCTGTAGGGACAGTCCCAACGACTTGTTTAACTCAACACTCTCATCTTTCTTGGCATCGGAAATACGCGACCATCCGGTAAAGGCGAAACCCGCAACAGCAAACAGGGCTGGCGTAATGCTGCGCAGCCATTGATCTGAGGTCACAAACAGCAGTATGGCAACACCCATCCAAATCGTCAAAAATAAGGCAAAGATGAGCATCCCGGTTCGTGGCGGGACCTTGGGAATGACCACCAGCAAAAAAAAGCCGAAATATAACAGCACCAATATTTCCAGAACCCGAAACCATGCCGGTCTGGCGATATGATTTCGATTGATCATGTTTTCGACCGCACAGGCGGTAATTTCAATCTCCGAGGCCAAACCATAGCGCGGTATTTGGTAGCGCAGAGCGTAAGCATCAGCGGTCAGTCCGAGCAAAACGACCCTGTTGCGAAATTGTCTGTTTTCGATTTTTCCTTCGAGTACGTCGATAGCTGATATTTTTTGGATGTTGGCCGCCTGGCCGCTGAAATCAATCAGCATATGATGCGGCCCAATGGTGGGGATGCTCAGCTGCCTTATTTTTAGACCTGAAGGCTGCTCCCGCACGTTCCGCATGTGGACACCATAATATTTCAGAGCGACCTGCAGCGCCAATGAAAGAAATTCTCGGTCTTGAAAGCTAATCAACAGCGGAATGCGGCGAATCTTATTATCCGGATCGGCTGTCAGGTTAAGGTGTCCCAATGCACCTGATTTTTTTGACAGCTCAAGAAAGGGTTGTTGCACCTCAGAGACCCGGATGGGTTTGCTGGAGCGCCCATTCAACAAGAATGCGGCCGCTTTGACCGGCAGGTTTTGTTCTACGGGCTTGGGGCTCAATTGGATCGAATTCATTTTTAACCAGCCCGACAGAGGCGCCGGTGTATTGGCATCTGAATCCTGCAACATAAATCGCAGAGGCAAGACGACATTGCGAGCCGATCGAACTGCAGAGATCAACTGTGCATCGTGATCAAGTCGGCCTTGCATTTGGGCCAGCAGTCCGTCAATTTTTTCCAGCGTTTGTATTTGTTTGGATGGCGGTTTTTGGCGAAGTGTTTCTCTGAGATCTTGAATTTCAACACTGCCGGCATTCAACTCCCGGCTGCGGTATAAAACGGAGATGCCCAGCGTGTGCGCACCGTTTTTGGAGAGGATGTTAATGATCTTGGCCATATAAGACCGCGGCCAGGGCCAATCCCCCACTTGCTGTAGACTCCGATCATCGATGGTAACCATGACAACTGGCGTTCCGGCGGTCCTGTTCCTCAACCCCGACATCAGATCATATGCCTTATATTCAAGTAGCAGCAGCGGCCTGAAGCCCAAAAGCATTGCCGCTAAAATGGCGATCATCAGCAACAGGCAGACCGCACGGCTGGAACTCAAAACGCGTTTAATATCCATAGGCATCTAAAGTGGTGGTTTGCGCATCAACAATACCGGCTTTGCCTAATGCAGATGGCCGGTTTCGGGGTCGCTTACCGCAACCCAAATTCAAGTTGCCAGGTTTGGCTGCCGTCGTTGACGATCACATCTTCCTGACGGATTTGGTTGATGGAAAAGCCTTCTATTGATTCGCCTTCTCGCACGATGCGGTCGTTGATGACCGCAATCCGTTGTGAAGCAACCTTTGACCAGGCAATGGCTTGCAGTTTTAAACTGTCGTTATCCAGTTTCTGGTAGGATCTTGTGGCCCGGGCGGACCTTGATGGTGATTTTTTCGCCGGCACAGCTCCAAGAGATCGGGTTTCACGCTGTTCCGCTTTCCTTGTAATTGAAACGGGTCTGCGAGATCTGCTGGGTTTAGCGGTCGGTTCCTTCTCAGCAGCGCGGGCCTGTGGTTCGGATGATGTCATTTGTCTTGTCTGATTTTTCTGCCTTAACTGAGATTGGAGAGATTCGGTGCGCCCTCGGTTAGTGCCGACTCGCTCACCCTCAGATGTTGCCCTGCTTGGTTTTTTTTGCTGATTTAGCGCTGTTGTCGGTTGGGGACCCGGGCGTTTTGATTGCCCTGGTTGGGGCTCTATTTTAGCCTGGAAAACCGGGGGTTTTTCAGATCGACCGGGTGACCCAATTCTGGTGAGGAGCCGGTCTTTTTGGTTGAAGATCAGCCATCCAGCGCCGATGACAACCCCTAAAAGGATCAGCACCCAAACCACCTTGTGCCGCAGCCAGATCCGAAACACACGACCTTTTACGGCCTCTTTGGTATCGATTATCGGCGGCCCGGACTGTAAATCGTCCGGTGGCGGTGTGGTTTGGTCAACTCGTTTTAATGCTTTTAAAATGGTACTCAAACTTTTAAGATCCTTAGTTTTTGAAGCTAAAAGTCCGACCGAGCCGCAGCTGAACGCGTCTAAGTTTGAAAGAATAAAAACACGAAAAAAAACCCTATTTTCGTGTTTTTACGAGAAACACATCAACTTAATTTTAAAAGGGTCGACACGTCTGTTCAAGGTAACCGCTTTATCATATTTTTATCCCAAATAGGGTCATCTGGGCGCGTACAGCTGTGGCATGCTAAAGGAATTTTTTTCTCTGTAAAGGATGATTTTGGTCAACGGGCCAACATATCCGTCTACCGGAATGCCATATTTGGCTTGAATGGATTCCACCGCGTTTTGGGTGAATTCGTCATATTTTTCATCGATGGCCACATTCTCAAAACCGATATCCTGCAACAGCAATTTCAGCGTTATGACCGAATCCTTATACGACTGCGTTGGTATGGTCCCCCAAATAGAATGATAATTTTTCCAGGGCAGATAGGCAACGCCGGACCAGTAGAATTCGAGTTCCTCTAAATCGGTGACAATCCAATCCGTTTTATTTTTGCCTTTTAGCATAATTGCATCACCGTCCAGTCGACTTAACGTCAGATACCCCGGACTTGAACTGCCAGGTGGATAAAATTCGAGTATGGCGGGCAAATTTAATTTCTTTAAAAATACCATATCGGTTTCGAGACGATGGATAAACATTCCGTTGGGTTTGGCCGAAAGGCGAAAGTAGGTCTGATCATCATTAATATCATTTAAATGGGGCGTAAACTGAGCGCCTGTTTGCCATAGCTTCATCGCTTGCTGTAAAGCCGGTTGGCGAGAACTGGGTCCATCCATGTGCATTAAGTAATCGGCCAAACTCATTGTTGAAACACGGTTTTCCGCTGGCGGTGCTGTTGTCGGTTTGATAGGATCGCTGATGTCAGCGCTCGGTGCCGGCGCTTTGGCTTCGGTTTTCACCGCAGCGGTTTGGGCCACAACGGGTGTTTCCAAATCGTCAGGGCCCGTGATCGTCGCCATGATGGTATCCCGAATCGGTTGATAAAAGACGACAACCAGAAACACAATGCTCAACATTGAAATGCCAACCAGCGCCCATTTGCCGGTAGTAATGCCGCTGCTTTTTACCTGCCCTCGAGTGGCAAGCTCTTTTACCGATGCTTTGGCAATACTGGCTGATATTTTAAACTGATTCAAAACGAAGGCGGTTAGCAAGGAGCGGTCACAAACAATGTTGATTAAGCGCGGTATACCTTTTGAGTATTTAAAAATTTGGCGATAAGCGGATCGGTCAAATTTTATGGCCGATTTTTGGGCGGCGATGTTAATGCGGTACTGGATGTATTCCTTGCACTCATTAAATGTTAATGGACTCAGGCGATAGCTGAGCGTGATTCTTTGGCCGACCTGCCGCAGCGCGTGAGAATTAAGCATTTCTGAAAGTTCGGGCTGTCCGACCAGGATAATCTGCAACAGCTTGTCCCGATTGGTTTCTAAATTGGAAAGCAGTCGCAATTGTTCCAAAACGTTGCGATTTAAATTCTGGGCCTCGTCGATGAGCAGGATCACTTTTTTTCCACTGGCCTTCTTTTTGATCAGGAAGGCATTCAGCAGATCAATTAAATCTTTGGTGTTGTCACTGCGGACCTGGATACCAAATTCTTCAATGATGGTTTTCAGCAACTGTCTGGGGCCCATTTTGGGATTGAAGATGTAGGCCGCTTCTACACTGCCGTTGAGGCTTTCAAGAAAAGTTCGGCACAGGGTGGTTTTCCCTGTTCCGACCTCTCCGGTAATTTCAACGAACCCGTCTCCCTGGGAAATCGCATAATTCAAATGGGCCATTGCTTCCTCATGGCTTTTACTTAAATAAAAATAAGCCGGATTTGGCACCAGTTTGAAGGGCTTTTCTTTAAAACCAAAAAACTTATTATACATCTATAACCGCCTTTAAATCCTTTGAAATGGATGAATAAAGACCAAAGAACAGCATCTAAAGGCTGTCACCGCCCTATATCTCAAGATCCGCTTGGTTGCGCAGGTTTTTGATTGATCATTCAGAGGAATCAGGTGCAAAAAATTAGAAGCGGCGGAACCATTCAATTCTTTGTAAGAGGTATGAAATCCTTTAACATTTTTCTTTTGCTGTCTGTGGATATTTTAGTTGAAAATGCGGTATCCGTCAACCTTTCAATCCATCTTCAAGCCGGTGCGTCTTTTAATTTTACTAAATTCCCAAATTTTCGGTTTTCACTGGATCACTTTGCTGCGATGTTCAGTGGGTTGCGCATTCTGAAGGGCCTGGGTTAAAACGCGCTGCCGTTCCTGCGGCTCTTTTTCCGCAAGTTGCCGACATTTTTCATAAAATTTTTCCAGGTCACCCTTGCTATCGGACAGCATTTGGCTAAAGGCCGGTTCCCAATCATGATAGGTTGACACACTGATCAATTGTGCATTGTTTAATGGCTTCTGAAACCAGGCACTATAAACGGCCATTTCGTGATGCGTGGTGCTGACGGTCCTGAATTCGGACCGCATCCGGTTGAAAATGGCTGCTTTTTGGTCTCGTTTTTCCTCTGTTGACAGACTGCTTTCATATACCTGCTTTAGTTGGGTCCGATATTTTGAAACCAGGGCAATGAATTTTTGACGTTGATGCCGCTTGCTTTGCCATTCTGGATAGCCTTTGGCCCGGTTGGTGGCCATTTGCCAGCGTTTAAGACCTTCCTGTTCAACTGCGGTTGCAAAGCTTTCGTTAAAGGCGGTATCATCCGGTATGTACAGCAGTCCATGGGCCAGTTCATGAAATATGAGCGCGACCGTATCGGTATCACTCAGGTGAACAAAGGTGCTCAAGACCGGATCATCAAACCAGCCGAGGGTCGAATAGGCTATTGCACCGCCGATGTACACATCAAGCCCCTGTTGAGCTAAACCATCGGCAAAGCGGCGGGCATCGGCCTCCTTAAAATACCCGCGATAGATTACGCAGCCGACGATCGGAAAACACCAGGTTTTGGGCGTCAATGACAATTCCGGCGCAGCGAATACATTCCAGACCACATAGGGACGGTCCAGTTCCACATAGCTTAAATAATGACCATTGACCGGCAGCAGGAGCTCTTTTTCGGCAAATTCTCTTACGGATTGGATAAATTTAAGTTTGTCTCGCAGTTCTGGTGGTGTTTGCGGATCTTCGATCAGATCAGCAATCGGCTGTCGTTTCTGCAAAATCTGCATTTGACCGTCAATGGCCTGTTCATAATAGGGCAGTGAGCGGCACTGAAGGCAAGTTGATGACCACAACAGCACGACCGTAATACCTAAAATTCTTCTGAGACCGGAAAGTAACGACCGTGTTTTTTCATTTGCTTTCATAGGTGTTAAATTCAGCATCCTGGGGTGCATCTCAAAATAAATAGGTTTCAGGTGTCAGGCCTTCGACGGCCCATTTCTGGCTTTTGTCACTCAGTAGCAGCCACTGTCGCAATGATTTTGTTGTTTTTAGATTTCAGTCTTATTGATACTGACACCTGACACCTGAAACCAAATCAGTATAGATACCTGAAACATACGGTTGCTGGCAAGCATGAAATGAAAAGCAAGATATGGGGGTACAAACTCAAATAAGGCTATAGCAAAATTTTTCAAAAATGATGCGATCAAATTTTCCGGCTTCGACGTCGTTTTTGATGACCTTAAGGGCGTCCAGCGGGCTTTTGGCTCTGCGGTAGGGTCGGTCCTCGTTGGTTAACGCTTCGTAGCAGTCGATGATGCCCAGCAATTGACCGACAAATGAGATGCGCTGCGTTCCCAGCGGGTAGCCGCTGCCATCCAGTTTTTCGTGGTGTTCGAGGGCGCCCTTGGCGATGTCGCCGTCAATGCCGCTTTTGAATTTAATGATAAATTCTCCCAGTTTGGGATGCCGCTTCATGACCTTGAATTCTTTGCCGGTTAATCTGCGGGGCGCTCTCAGGATATTGTCCGGAATCTCGGTTTTACCCACATCATGCAATAAGGCGCTTAAACCCAGGCGTTTGGTTTCCTGTAATGATCTTTTCGAGTAAAAGCAAAAACCCAGCGTCAATGCCATCACATTTACCGAATGAATTACCGTGCTGTAGTCTTTAAATGAAATCGAAGCGATGGTTTTGACCACCTCTGGATTTTTGGAGTACCCGCTGACCAGCATATCCACCGTTTCGGGCAATGCCTTTAGCGTTCCGCTGCGCGGCTCTTTGAGGGTCTCTTCAACCAGGTCGCAAAGGGTTGATTTCACGGCCACCACATTTCCTGTTTGAATACTTGTAAAAATGTGCTGGTTAAAACCGGTTTGCAGCACTTTTATGGCAGTCAATCGATCTTTCTGATGAATATACAGTTCGGACGGATGCCGTTCTTCTGACAGCCGACATTCCGTCAACGATTTGCCCGGTGGCTTGTACAAGACAAAAGAACCGTCTTGAACATAATAGAGCGCGATGTCCTTATAGTAATTAATCTGTGAGTTTCGGATGGGAATGTAATTTTTTTCCTGCACGGTCTGTTGTCTTCCAGTGAAATGTGAAGCCAATAGGGCTGCAATTGTTTCATCGGTCAGTTGAAACAAAAAGTTTACCAAAATATTCAGCCCATTTTATTTCAGATAGCATTGTATGTATTTCTACAATTTTCTGTTGATCCGAGACTCCGGTTTGTAAAATAAATTACAAAAATAAATCCCTAACCTCTTGCAAGATGAATCCAAATTGGTATATGGTCCTGATACCTGAAATGGATTACCTGTGATCCCATACGCCGTCTGTCCCGGGCAGATAGCCACGGTAATCGGTCATCGTTCCACCTTGCCGCGCCCACTTATCCAGGTAAAATACAATGTAATTACGGCATCTTGAGCGTACGAGGGCGATACGCCTACGCATTCTAAATATCAACTAAAGCGATCCATAGCGATTGCTGTCCCAGACGCGTTGGTTCTATACTAGAATTAGACTAGGATGTTACATCAAAAAAAGGGTAAAAATACTAGAACTGACGGTAAGCCATCATCAGACGCCCCTGTAACTGACCGCAGTGTTATGCAGCGGGCACTTGAGCAGATGAAGGATTTTGCCCATAAGTGTTTTCACAGCGCTGCCGGCAGTCATGGCTGGGATCATACCCTCAGGGTATATCGATTATGTGAAAAGCTGGGTCCTGCAGAAAATACAGACATGGATGTATTAAAGGCGGCGGCTTACCTGCACGATATCGGGCGATCTGAGCAGGATGCCGCCAACGGCGGTATCTGTCACGCTGTCAAAGGCGCCCAAATGGCCAAGCCGATTGTCGAATCGCTTCCGCTCTCAAAGCCCCAACAGCAAAATATCATCCATTGTATTCGCACCCACCGCTTTCGCAGTGATCGGCAACCCGCCACCATCGAAGCCAAGGTGTTGTTTGATGCCGACAAATTGGATGCCATTGGTGCGGTTGGGGTGGCCCGGGCATTTCTCTTTGCCGGCGAACTGGGAGCGCGACTGCACAATCCTGACGTTGATGCTGAAAAAACAGAACCGTACTCAATTGATGACACCGGATATCGCGAATTTAAAGTCAAACTCTGTAAAATCAAAGCGCAAATGCTGACTGCAACAGGCCGACAATTGGCCCGCTCGCGCCATGCCTACATGGAAGGTTTTTTTAACCGCTTTTTAGCAGAATATGAAGGAAAGAGGTAACCACTATGAGCATTAATGTCGTAGAAAGGGTAGATGATGTTGTTAAGGTGCATAATGTGCTGGTCAGTGTCTCCGACAAAAGCGGGCTTGAGCAGTTTATTCCGCGCCTGGTTGAGATCAATCCCCAAATTCAGATTTTCTCAACAGGAGGGACCTATGGTCGCATCCGTGAAATTCTGGGAGATGCCGTTTCCGGCCGCCTGATGCAGGTTTCAGATTATACCGGGCAGCCCGAGACCCAAGGCGGGTTGGTCAAGACTTTGGATTTTAAAATATACCTGGGGCTGCTTACAGAGACTTACAATGATGCCCACCAGGCCGACCTGAGTCGCACGAGCAGTGTGTCCATCGATATGGTCGTGGTCAATTTGTATCCTTTCAAACAGACCATATCCCAACCCGATGTCACTGTGGAGCAGGCCAGAGGCAATATCGATATTGGTGGGCCTTGCATGATTCGGGCCTCTGCCAAAAACTACATCCGGGTGGCATCTGTCGTTGATCCGGCTGATTACGAAAAGATCCTGACGGTGCTTAACGAAAACCAGGGCGCCACAACTCTGGATCTACGTTTCCAGCTGGCCCGCAAAGCATTTGACCACACCGCCGTTTATGATCGTACCATTGCCGATTTTTTGGTTTCAAAACCGATCGATGATGTAACTACCTGTTATCAAATTAAAAATAAGGAGTAATATCATGGTTGAAGACCTTAAAAAGATGTATCGCACCGTGATGGATGACCATTTTCCGCCCCAGATGGAAATCAGTTTTGTGGATGCCGACAAACGTCAGACGCTTTTTTATGAGAAAGTGGTCTGGGTTGTCGATGACGTTCAAAAAGGCCTGCGCTATGGTGAGAATCCCGGCCAGGAAGCCGCTTTGTATAAACTGGTCAACGGCAACCTGGTGCTCGGTGAAACCGAAACCCTTCAGCCGGGGCAGTTTCTGGCATCTGACATTGAGCTGCTGCAGTCCGGCAAGCACCCGGGCAAGACCAATCTGACCGATGCCGACAATTCGCTAAACATTTTGCGTTATTTTGTGGACAAACCCAGCGTGGTTATCGTCAAACACAATAACCCTTGTGGAGTGGCCCGAGCCGACACATTGGTCGATGCCTATGTCAAAGCCAATATGGCCGACCGGGTGGCCGCTTTCGGCGGCTGTATTGCCGTTAATCAACCGGTCGATAAAGCCACTGCTGAGGCCATCACCCAACAGTATGCCGAAGTGGTGGTCGCGCCCGATTTTGAGCAGGGTGTGATGGATATCTTTGCCCAGAAACCCAATCTGCGCGTGGTTAAAATCGGAAACATTGAAAGGCTGCAATCGTTTGTGGGGCAAAGATGTGTTGAATTTAAAAGTCTGATCGACGGCGGTATCATTGCCCAGTGGTCGTTTGTGCCGACCACCCGTTCACAGAATGATCTTAAGCTGGCCGAATGTGAGTACAAAGGTCAGCATTACAAGATCAATCGGGAACCCACCGATAAAGAATATGATGATCTGCTTTTTGGCTGGTTGGTGGAATCCGGGATTACGTCTAATTCGGTTATCTACGTCAAAGATGAGGTCACAGTGGGCATCGGTACCGGCGAGCAGGATCGGGTAGGGGTGGCTGAGATTGCCAGAGATAAAGCCTATCGTAAACTGGCCGATCGGTATTGTTTTGAATCCCACGGTCTGCCTTACAATGAATTGACCGATGCGGATAAAAAATCAGCCATTGATGCCCAGGTGGCATCTGAGAAAGGCGGGCTGACTGGGGCTGCCATGGTCAGCGATGCTTTCTTTCCGTTTCGAGATGGAGTTGATGTGGGCCTGCGTGAAGGCATTACGGCGGTCATCCAACCCGGGGGCTCCGGCAACGATTATCAGTCCATCGAAGCCTGCAACGAGGCCGATGCGACGATGGTGTATACGGGCCAACGCAGCTTCAAACATTAAAACTGGGTTCCAAACCCACATCTTTTGCCCGCTGGCGGTGTTACAATTAGGTTCAAAATGCTCGCGTACTAACGTGTACGCTCCACTTTTGAACCTAATTGCGCCTTGCCAGCGAACAAAATCTAAAGGTTTCGAACCCAGTTTACTTCCTTTTTTTCGTCTAACAAACTTCTCATTATGGGCATAACTAAATCGTTTAATAAGTTTCGGACCCAGTTTACTTCCATTAGGTCATCGGCCGTGTGCCATGAGCCCTGAGCCGTATGCCGGATCCTATTCCATTACCTTAGAGACAACGTCTATCGCCCGGTCGATATCATCGGATGAGACCTGATAATGTGTAACGGCTCTGACCCTTTGAGGTCCGACCGGCAGCATTCGAACACCGGCGGCATTGATTTGCTGCGTAAATTGTTGCGCGGTCATCGGTTTACCGGGTAACTCAAAAAAGACGATATTCGTTCGTATTTGATCCGGATCAATGGACAGGCCTGGTATCTGGGCAAGACCCACGGCCAGTTTTTTGGCATTGGCGTGGTCATCCGCCAACCTATCCACCATTTCATTGAGGGCCACAATGCCGGCAGCCGCCAGTACGCCGGCCTGACGCATACCACCACCGAGCAGCTTACGCACCCGACGCGCTTCATTGATAAATTCCTGAGATCCGCAAACCATCGATCCCACAGGTGCCGCCAGGCCCTTACTCAAGCAGAAGGAGACCGAATCGGCTTCAGCGGCCAATTCCCCGGGGTCAACGCCCAGCGCAACGGCGGCATTGAAAAATCGAGCCCCATCGACATGGATTTTTAATTGATGTCGTCGGGCAATATCGCCGACCGCCTGCATATACTCGATTTCAAGCGGGCAGCCATTGCAGATATTGTGTGTATTTTCTAGCAGGATAAGCCGGCTACGGGGAAAATGGACGTTATCGCCGCGGATGGCGGCTTCGATTTCGTCGAGTGCCATTTTGCCGTCCGGTTGATTGGGAACCGTTCGGGGGTGTAAACTACCCACCGCCGCGGATCCGCCCTGCTCGTAAAAAAAAGTGTGGGCGTGACTGCCCAGAATGATCTCGTCACCACGGCCGCAGTGGGCCAGTTCGCTGACCAAATTGGCCATCGTGCCGCTGGTGACATATAAGGCAGCTTCCTTTCCCAATCGATCTGCGGCAATGTCTTCCAGGCGGTTTACGGTCGGATCTTCACCAAAAACATCATCGCCCACCTCTGCTTCGGCCATTGCCTGTCGCATTGTCGCTGTTGGCTGGGTCATCGTATCTGACCGCAATTCGATCATCGGCATTAGAGTTCTCCTTTGCTCCTCATTTTGCACGGCTGTCAACAACTTCAAATCAGTGACCGCTCATCCAATGTGGAATACTGATATCTAAAATTGAGCGTACCTTCAAGCATTAAAGCCTTTGAAGATTCGGTAATTGAAGGCATTTTCTTGACTAATGGATAACAATGGCGGTAAATGACATGATGAAACCAGATTTGCAATCGCAATGATATTCCATCTGGATTTTGAGCTCAGATCACCGTGAAGGGGAGGACAATTATGGCTAAATTGTTGTGGCAACCCACCGAGGAACAAATCAAACAGTCCAATATGTATCGTTTCATGATTTATATAAATGAAACCTACAAGCAGAATTTCAAAGACTATGCGTCTCTTTACGACTGGTCGATTGAGAACATTTCTGAATTCTGGGCGGCTTTCTGGGATTTTGCCGACATCCTGCATTCCAAAACCTATGATGAGGTCATCGATGACAGCGCCAAAATGCCGGGTGCCAAGTGGTTCACGAGCGCCAAACTCAATTTTGCCGAGAATCTGCTGCGCTACCGGGATGATCGGGTGGCGTTGATCTTCAAAGGCGAAGACCAGCCGTCTATCCGGATGACCTACGCCCAGCTTTACGACGAAGTGGCGCGCCTGGCCAAATCGTTGAGAGCGCTGGGGATTCAGCCCGGCGACCGTGTAGTGGGGTTTATGCCCAATATGCCCGAGTCCATCGTTGCCATGCTGGCAGCCACAAGCATGGGCGCGACCTGGTCATCGTGTTCACCGGATTTTGGCATCAAGGGCGTGCTCGATCGCTTTGGTCAGATCAAGCCCAGGGTGCTGTTTACGGCCAACGGATACTCCTTTAAAGGCAAAAAATTGGATTCTCTGGAACGCATCTCAAATATTCTCAAAGAACTGCCATCCATTGAGAAAGTGGTCGTTGTGCCTTACACTGAGGACAAAGCAGATATCAGCGCCATCGCCAATGCCGTTCATTATCAGGATTTCCGCTCATCAGAATCCGACCTGGAAATCGAATTCGAACAACTCCCTTTTGATCATCCCCTGTATATCATGTACTCATCCGGAACCACCGGTTTGCCCAAGTGTATGGTGCAAAGTGCCGGCGGCATTCTGGTGCATCAGTTAAAAGAACACATCCTGCACACCAATTTGCAGCGTGAGGACACGCTTTTTTATTTCACTACCTGCGGCTGGATGATGTGGAATTGGCTGACCTGTGCGCTGGGGGTTGGCGCCACCCTGGTGTTGTTTGACGGCAATCCGTTTCACCCGCACCCGGGCGCACTGTGGGAAATGGCCCAGGATGAGAAAATAACGGTCTTTGGGACCAGTGCCGGCTATATTGCCGCCTTGATGAATGCGGGCGTCAAACCCGCCAAGAACCATGATCTGTCACCGTTGCGCGCTGTTCTTTCCACCGGTTCCCCGCTGTCCATCGAAGGTTTTGAGTTTATTTATGAGGAAGTTAAAGCCGATTTGCAGCTGGCATCCATTTCCGGCGGAACCGATTTAAACGGCTGTTTCGCCCTTGGCAACCCCATGCTGCCGGTTTATGCCGGCGAGCTTCAGTGCCGCGGTCTGGCGATGGATGTGCGCGCCTTTGATGAGCTGGGCAATGAGCTGATCGATGAGCAGGGTGAGCTGGTCTGCTGCAAGCCCTTTCCGTCGATGCCCATCTATTTCTGGGATGACCCGGACGGAAAAAAATACCATAGTGCTTATTTTGATGTGTTTCCCAACATCTGGCGCCATGGCGATTTTGTAACCGTCACCCGGCGCGGCGGAGTGGTGATGCTCGGCAGATCGGATGCCACGCTGAATCCGGGTGGGGTTCGCATCGGCACAGCTGAAATTTACCGACAGCTGGAACAAATGCCGGAAATTGCCGACAGCGTTGTGGTCGGCCAGGATTGGAAAAATGATGTCCGGGTGATTTTATTTGTTAAGCTGGATGAAGGGGTTGAGTTGACAGATGAGCTTAAAGATAACATCCGCCAGACCATCCGCGTCAATGCATCGCCGCGGCATGTGCCTGCTAAAATCATCAGCGTGCCGGATGTCCCCTACACACTTAATATGAAAAAGGTGGAGCTGGCGGTAAAAAAAGTGATCCAGGGCCAGGAAGTGCTCAATAAAGATGCCCTTAGCAATCCGCAGGCGCTGGATTATTATGCAGACATCAAAGAACTCCAAAGTGATTAATCCGGAGAGATACGATGCCACAAACTTTTCAGATATTTCCCGTGGGTAGGCTCAATAAAAAGGAGGAGGCGGCATGGATCGACATCTTTGAGCCTTATGCCGACGCGCTGCTGGGACTGGAGGGTTTTTCTCATATCCTGGTGTTTTTCTGGTTCCATGAAAACGATATGGCCGACCGACGGAATACGTTGCGGGTGTACCCCCGCAAAGACGAAAAAAATCCCCTGACCGGCGTTTTTGGCACTCATTCACCCCTGCGGCCTAATCTGGTCGGGTTGACGCGCTGTAAAATAAATTCAATTGAAGGGCTGCGCATTCACATTGAAGACATCGATGCCTTTGACGGTACGCCAGTCATTGACATTAAGTGCTTTATACCGGATTCACCGCCAGAGTCGGAAATACGACTACCCGATTGGGTCTAAGTGGCAGGATTTGATTTCATCAACGAATACTCGATTTTTTCGAATGAACTCCCATCCAATTTAACTCGTGCAAATGGACACCCGTCATGCCCACCGAATTATCCGGTCAGATAGAAAGGATCACCTTCACCAACGAAGATAACGGCTTTACGATTGCCAAGGTGCAGGTTAAGGGCAAACGCGATCTGGTCACCGTGATCGGGAATTTGATGGCACCCATGCCCGGTGAGATCCTCGACATGCAGGGCGAGTGGACCGTACATCCCAAATTTGGCAAGCAGTTTAAAGTGGCCCAGTTTAAAACCAGGGTTCCGGCCACCGCCAACGGCATTCAAAAATACCTGGGATCCGGCCTGATCAAGGGTATGGGCCCGGTGATGGCCGGCCGCATCGTGGAGCGCTTTGGTGAAAAAACGCTGGATGTTATTGAAAATCAGATCGGGCGCCTGGCTGAAATAAAGGGCATTGGTGAGAAAAGCCTTGCCAATATCGCCAAGGCCTGGGAGGCACAGAAGGACATCC
This sequence comes from Desulfobacterales bacterium, assembly GCA_030066985.1. NCBI lineage: Bacteria > Pseudomonadati > Thermodesulfobacteriota > Desulfobacteria > Desulfobacterales > Desulfobacterales bacterium. The sequence continues at coordinate 89,010 of JASJAN010000001.1, read as the reverse complement.
GCGATGTGATGATTTTTTTGCAAAGTCATGGCGTCAGCGCGGTTTATGCAACTAAAATTTTTAAGCGTTACGGGGATCGTTCGGTTGCGGTGGTCAAGCAGAATCCTTATCGCCTCGCGACCGACATTTTCGGCATCGGGTTTCTAAAAGCCGACCAGATTGCCAAAGAGCTCGGTTTTGCAAACGACGCCAGGGTCAGAGTCGAAGCCGGTGTTGTCTATACCTTGCAGCAGCTATCCGATGACGGTCATGTGTTTTATCCCTATGCGCCGCTGATCGAGCGCTGTCAAGATATTCTTGGCGTCGGGCGTGAGCCGATTGTCGGGGCCGTTGGCAGCCTGAATGCCGATCAGCAGATCATTATTGAAGATATCAATGAAGGGCTTGAAGATTTTAAAGCCAACAACAAGGCAGTTTATCTGACCCGATATCATCAATGTGAAATTGGCATCGCCAACCGACTGAAGGCATTGCTCTCCACACCCAAAGCGATGCGTGCGGTTGATTCAGAGCGGGCCATTGAATGGGTCCAGCAACAACTTTCCTTTCGGCCGGCCGAAAAGCAAAAAGAGGCCATCCGGTATGCCCTTGAAAACAAAGTCCTGATACTCACAGGCGGGCCGGGCACCGGTAAAACCACCATTGTAAAGGCAATTCTTAAAATACTGTCACAAATGAAGATCAATATCATGCTGGCGGCGCCCACCGGCAGGGCGGCCAAACGCATGAGTGAAATGACCGGCGAGGCTGCCAAAACGATCCACCGCTTGCTCGAATACAGTATCCATAAACTGGGATTTCAACGAAATGAAAAAAATCCCCTCGAGTGCGATGTGCTCATCGTTGATGAAACCTCGATGATCGACACGATGTTGATGTACCACCTTTTAAAGGCGGTTCCCGCAACCGCCAGCTGTATTTTTGTGGGTGATGTCAACCAGCTGCCGTCGGTGGGCGCCGGCAATGTGCTCAACGATATGATTGCTTCCGGAGCTGTTGCGGTGATCGAGCTGACGGACATATTCCGCCAGGCCAAAGCCAGCCGCATTATCGTCAACGCCCACAAAATTAACGTCGGTGAACTGCCGGTGGTCAGCCAATCTGACATATCCAATCCGCAGAATGATTTTTACTTTATTGAGCAGGAGGACCCTGAGAAGGTTTTGGACATTATTCTGGAGCTGGCTCACAGACGAATCGCGTCGCGTTTTGGCTTCGATGCCATCGACGATATCCAGGTGTTGACACCGATGCACAAAGGGTTGGTCGGGGCCACTAACCTCAACCATCGGCTGCAGACCGTATTAAACCCCGGAAACAGCGGTATTGAGCGCGGAGACCGCACTTTCCGTGTTAACGATAAAGTCATGCAGATCCGCAACAATTATGACAAAGAGGTCTTTAACGGCGATATCGGCCGTATCAGCGCCATTCAAACCGAAGAGCGTCAGCTGACGGTTTGCTTCGACAACCGGTCGGTGGTTTACAATTTCAACGAACTGGACGAGATGGTGCTGGCGTATGCGGTGTCGGTCCATAAATCCCAGGGTTCGGAATACCCGGTCGTCATCCTGCCTGTTCTGACCCAGCACTATATCCTGCTGCAGCGCAATCTCATCTACACGGCCGTCACCCGAGGCCGCCATCTGGTGGTCATGGTTGGCAGCCGCAAGGCGCTGGCCATCGGTGTCAACAACGATAAAACCCAGCAACGATTCACCCGCCTGCGCCATCGACTCAGCCCTTCCGGGTGAACTCGTATCCCTCCGGTGTCAGATAAGCCGCAAAGATATCCACTTTGTCGGTGTCTACCAGTCCTTTTTCAAACAAGGATTGGATGGCGGCTTTTACTGCAGGGACGGATTTCTGCAAGCGCTTTGCGACAATCGTTGTCTCAAGGTAACCCGGCGGTCCGGCCGCATCCCATTCATCGGCTAAAAGCGCCAGCAGATCACGTTCTGCACGATTCAATTCCATTTTTTGCCCCGTCCTCCTTCAGACCGCATTGCATTTGAATTTTACGGCGGACCAGACGAGCGTTTATTTCATTTCATGTCCGCCCCTAACAAACGGTAAGTTCGAGAGATGAATATTTCAATACCGTGTTTTTATGGAGTGATAACGCCTGATCCAACAGGATTGACTCCGGCGCATTTGTTGATTATGATGGTAGCATAAATTCTATCTTTGAGACGATAATGCGCTTATTGCATTGTGCACGAATTCGAATCATATGAATTGAATCTTCGAGTATACTAAGGAGGTCGGATATGAACACTTTCAATAAGTTTCTCTTGTTGGGATTGGTGGTTGTATTCAGTGGTTGTGCCGCGACAATTGAGGTCCCCCAAACGGTAACCTGGGATTATAATGTAAATAAAAACTTTTCAACCCTGCGAACATATGACCTGAGTCCGATCCCCTCGACCATCGGTATTGAGCATCTGATGCTGGAGCGGATTCAAGCCGCCATCCATACCACCTTACAGGCCAAAAACGTCCAGCGCTCTTCCCAAAACCCCGACTTTCTGGTCGCAATTTATGGGGTCAGGTCCAAAATATTCACCACCGCGTGGCGCGGATTTGACTCCGATCTGATTGTCGAAAAAGGAAAACTAATCCTGCAGTTTGTGGATCCCAAAACCCGTCGGGTCATCTGGTGGGGTGAAACGCGGGCGATCTTGGATCCGGATCGGAATCCGGCCATTGAAACCCAGACGGTCAACGATGTGGTCCATCGAATTCTGACGAAGTTTCCGCCCTTTACTTCATAAAAAAAGAATGGGGTCTTGGAATTGTGGAATTGGAATGCTGAGATTGGCTTCTAAGATCAATTGTTATTTGATGGCCCTTTTTAGATATTAAAATCGAAGCCTCATGTGGTCCTTTGTGCATCATTCCATTTTTCCACCATTCCATTACTTTATTATCCCGCCAACAGGAAACTCCTCTCCCATTGCGCAATTTCAACGCCTGATCGGCTAAGTTTGTGATTCTTTATTTTTCTTTGGATTTCTTGGATTTGAACAGTTTTTTACGGATCTTGAGGTAAGATCTGACAACCTTGTTTTTGATGCTCACAACCAGCGGCGTGCGGATGTGTTTATAGCCTTTATCGGTGTACACATTTCTTGCGTTTTGCGGTGGCGGTCGGTCAGAAATGTGCTTTTCTCCATCGGCATCCGTCCAGTAATACAGCGTTATGCTGGGCTCCAGCTGCCGTCTGTGGGTTTTATCGTACCAGTCCCACCCCAGATAGCCGCCGAAACCGACGATGACAATAATGACGACAATCAACGCTTTCCGCATTTAGCGCTCCCGCCGTGGTTATAAATTTCTGCAATCATTATCTGCTGTACCGTATTATATTAAAAATTAAATAAAAAAGCGATCTAAAGATTTTGGCCATCAGGCCGATATGTATCTGGTTGGTGTGGTAAGAGACAAACCCCAAAAAGGAGTCCCATAATGGATGCAGGCCAAGTGACATTAGATGGATCGATGGCAATGATGACCCAACAGGTGCAGAAAACCGCTGATATGCAGCTTGCCATGCTTAAGATGGCGGTCGAAAGCCAGCAACAGATGGCGAAAATGATCGCTACGGCGGGAGTGGGAGAGAACGTCGATGTGACCGCCTGAAACCCACGCTGCCAAAACCCCGTGAAACCATTTGCCCACCATTGACGGTTGCATTTCAAATGCCTGCTATACCCAGCAGCTTGACACCACTAAGCCATTTGCCTATACTTCAGCGATTCACTCCATTTATATAAATCCCATGATCTGAATATAGGAACCTTCCCATGGATCTATCGAACTTAGAAGCGATTTCACCGGTTGACGGTCGCTATCGGCGAGCGGCGGCACCCCTGGCCCCATATTTTTCAGAAGGGGCCTTGATACACTATCGGGTACGAATCGAAGTCGAGTATTTTATTGCACTGTGTCGTCTGCCGCTGCCTGCGCTCAAAGATATCGGAAAAAAGGCCCTTGAATCCCTGCGTAGCATTTACCAAGATTTTACGGTCGAAGATGCGGCCATCGTCAAAGATATCGAAAAAGTCACCAATCATGATGTCAAAGCGGTCGAATATTTTTTAAAGGATAAATTTGATAAATTGGGTCTGGAAGCCTATAAAGAGTTTATCCACTTTGGATTGACGTCTCAGGACATCAACAATACAGCGCTGCCGCTATCCATCAAGGACGCCTATCTGGCAGTGCTCAAGCCGGCGCTCACTGAGGTATGTGAACATCTTGAAAATAAAGCTAGAGATTGGGCCGATATCCCCATGTTGGCCCGCACCCATGGCCAACCGGCTTCTCCGACCACCATCGGAAAAGAGCTTTACGTGTTTGTCGATCGTCTGATGGTTCAGATCGATCAGTTGGATAACATCCCGTATTCCGCAAAGTTCGGCGGCGCCACCGGCAACTTTAATGCCCATCAGGTGGCCTATCCGGATGTGGATTGGATCGCATTTGCCGACGAGCTGGTCAACAAAACACTGGGTCTTCAGCGTTCCCGGGTGACAACCCAGATCGATCATTATGACAATCTGGCGGCCTTTTGCGATAATGTTAAGCGCATTAACACGATTCTGATCGATTTGAATCGCGATATGTGGACCTATATTTCTTTTGATTATTTCAAGCAGAAGATCAAAAAAGGAGAGGTTGGTTCTTCGACCATGCCACACAAAGTCAATCCCATTGATTTTGAAAACTCTGAAGGCAATTTGGGTGTTGCCAATGCGATCTTGGAACATCTTTCCGCCAAGCTGCCCATTTCCAGACTCCAGCGGGATTTGACAGATTCGACTGTTACCCGTAATGTCGGCGCTCCGCTGGCCCACACCCTTATTGGGCTAAAATCATTGCTGCGCGGTTTGAATAAGTTGATTTTAAATGCGGCGGTTATCCGTGCCGATTTGCAAAATAACTGGGCGGTGGTGGCCGAAGCCATCCAGACCATTCTGCGCCGCGAAGGCTATCCCCAGCCTTATGAAGCGTTAAAGACGCTCACCCGCACCCATAAAATCATCGACCAGCAGGCCATTGCTGAATTTATTGAATCTTTGGATATCGCCGAATCCGTTAAAGATGAGTTGCTGAAAATTACACCAGAAAACTATACCGGAATCACTGAGTTTTGACTTCGAATATCACTCTTCAGTTTAACCCCTTTAGCCAGATCCAAGCAATTTTTATGTCATTGTTTAGGATGCCGGATTTCACTATTTCTCATCCTCGTTTAGATGCCTCTAGTCCCCTTAGAATTTGACAAACATAAAAAATGAAGGGGGTTTGTTAACAGACGAATCCTTTCCGTGCGGCCCACAGAAATTACCACCACAGCCAGCAGGCTGTCTTGCAAACCACCCATGAGCTCATTATACCTCAGGTGCCGAAGGCGGCCTTAGAGGCCCAATACCCGGCTGCATATTCTACCGTTTTGCCGGACGTATACAGTCCACGGTTGGTTTCCTGGTGGCAGACCCCCTGGACGAGGTAGACAAATCGGCAGCCCCAGTTTGTGGTGGTACACCTGGCGTCACCAAAATTTCCATACCCCCAGGTGTAGGGAATGTAGGAACCAGCTGACTGCCCTCAGGTCCAAGACCAGCAATCGGTTTCTGAACTGTCATTGGCACAATGATAGGTATGGTCCATGGCCAGGCCGGTCCATTCCCAGAATCCATAGCGTTTGGCATACATGTAATTTTTAGCCGAAGCTATGCTCGCGGCAAGCACGGCGATGAGGATTAAAACGAATGCGATCTTTTTCATTCGACCCCCTTAAGCGGTGTGTTAGAAATGCGATTTAGATTTTCACGTTCTTACCCACTTAAAATCATATGCATGCAAATCATTTTTAGGGGGACGGTATTGGCAGAAACCCTTTCCTGAAACTAAAATCTGCTGAATCAGGGCATGGGTTGTTGTTTTCAGCCTTATCTCGTAAATAACCTTTCGATTCACCGGCTGAAGGCAGCATGACCGCCTGGCAGAGCGGGGGAGGGCTGTTATACAAATCGCCTAAATTCAGGCCAAAAAAATTGTTGTTCATATCCCTAAAGAGATGTGACTGAATGGCAGTATGTCGGCACTAAAAGCCGGCGTCCCATTACAAAAAAGATCCAGGATATTTTTTTCCTACACAGACAGCAGCACACCTAGTTCTCAACGCTGCCAAACAGCAGCTCAAACTGCTCATCGGTCCAAATATCTCGGCAACTGTCCATATAATTGAGACGAAGCTCGGTTTTGATATTTTCAAATTCTTGCGCCGGGATGCTTCCTTCCCTGTGTGCTTTGACGATGACGGCCAATTCTTGTTTGTGTTGCCGATACATCGATTTAACCGCCTCTATAGGGCGCCTATCAAATTGATTTTCGATCATTTCAACGCTGGTGGCGTTATTTTCAATCGGAAAGCCCAGCGGCTTCTCATCAGGGTCGATCTTCTCCTGTCGGGAATGCGCTGGAAATAAACCGCCGGCCGCGCCTTTATGCTCTTTGGACCACTTGTCAGAAAATATGGCTTTCCAAATGAGACGGTCATTAAGGGCTCTGCCCTCGGGCCGAAATGCCTCCGCCGGAGCCCCGGTTGTCGGATCGATAAACTCCAGACGGGTGCCTTCGGACAGTTGACGCTGGTATACGACGGGCTCGCCGGGATCATGCGACCAATTCGGCGGGTCGTTGACAGCGCTTTGATCGACAAAAAGGAAGATAGCTGTCCTCTATAAGTAGACCGACCATGAGTTTACCTTCATTTATGGCCGTGGACATGGTTAATTAGGCCACTTCTCTAAGCTCTTCGGTAAACTGCGCAATTCGGTGCTGGCGCGCCAGTCCAAAAAATTGGGCACGGCCACCGCCAGGATAATGGCCAAAACACCCAGCGCAGCCACCAGCTCGGGCAGCCCGAATCCCTTAACGTTGTCGATGATTTTAGCCTTAATCAATCTTGATCACCTTTACGTTGGCAAGCGTATTTATCGCTACCAGCTTCTTTTTGCCTCTGGAATTTTGCAGAACGATGGTTTGTGGGTTTAAACATCTGCCGATATAGTCAAAACTCAGACGCGCCGGGTCATAGGCAGGCTCCTGCTTATCGGCTGTCAGGTCTGAATCTGCGGATTGATTTTCATCATCCTCACTGTTTTCATTATTCGGTGCCCTAAGCTCTGATGTTAGCCCCTGACCGGTTCCCAGGCCCTTCTGCTCAGCTGGCTGCAACTTTCCGTGCTGCAGATTGGTGTCAACTTCAAGGCCTTCAATTTCAACTGGAAGATCTTCAACTTCTTGCAACGGCGCTACGATAGTTGAGGCGGTGTCGTTGAGTTTCATTCGGATACCGCGCGGCAATTGCCGATCGCAGACGACCGGCTCATTGGGGTCGTAGGCGCCGTTTGGCGGTCCGCCGCTGCTATTGGTAGTATCGACAAAAACACGATAGGTATTTGAATTTAATTCAATAATTACGGTTTTGCCATCACGCACGGCCCGCGACTTGGCTTTTTGCACATCATCGCCAAAACGTTCGGTGGCAGCTGACAATCTGACATCATCACGCCAGGCGACCACACTTGGTGCGGCAATGGCTGAAATGATGATCAGCGCACCGACGATCAGAAAGATTTCCAGCAAGGTAAATCCGGCCTGTTTGTGCATGATTAAATTCCCCTCCTAACTGAAGTTGACAAGCTGACGCGAAATTGTGTGCCATGTTGGGCACCGTCTATAGGAGAAACTGTGATAGGTATCAGATAATTTAGGGTTAATCTTTAGGAGAATATGACCGGAGTTCAAAAGAAAGGTGGTTATCGCGACGGCAGGCTATCTTAAACCAGGGGCTCCATCAGCTTCCGTGATTATTCGTCTGCCGGTGATGGTTTTGCAGCAACGGGCCCCTGCAACAGAGCGGTGGCAACTCGGTTCACTATGCCCCAGATGGCATCGGCGGCGAAAACCGCTTCAATGGAGCGGTCAAATAGCACCGATATGCGGGGATCAAATTCGGCATCGCCTTGCCAGAATAAAAAATACAGCGGCACGCGCGGAAACGGAAACAGCTCATAAGCCGCATCAGCCATGTCCACCGGACGTCCGTCCAGAAACCGGGCAGCTGCTGTAAAACCGCTGATGTCCTGACCGTAGCGCTGCAGCAGGGGGTCGGTTTGCAGCACATGGGGCCCCTGGAAAAAATGGGCCTCTTTGAGGTCTTTGACACCCACAATGTCGCTGCCGAGGGGGATAAGCTGTTTGACGTTATTCAGGTAAATGACAGTGACCAGCTCCAGCAACGGGTCTGGCGAATTTATCCAGCTCCCACCGCTATCGCGTTTCAGGCAGCGCTCGGCCACATCCACCAGCACCTCTTCGTTCAAGAATTGAAAGACCAATTGGCGGTCTGATGCCGGCCTGAAAAGGGTCCAGTTGCAAAGGGCGTTGAGATCTTTGGATTGCAGCGCATCCCAGAAATGCGACGGGACTTCCACCGGCGATTGATCCGGAGCGAAGGCCGGCGGGATTTGCTGACGGCGGCGATCCTGCATCTGAAGATACGCCTGGCTGAATGGGTAGGGACCTTTGGAGAAATTATCACAGGGAAATTGAGCGCAATCCCGCAGGCAATAGTCCACGCGGTTTAATTGCGCACATGCCAGAATGGCGCAGGTGCCGCCCAGTAAACGATGTTGAGCGGCCAGCTTTTGTTCGGCCTGCGGGCTGGTGCCCGGGCCGCAGCTGGAGCAGGTCCCCAGCAGATTTAATTTGCAGATATCACAGTTAATACCACAGGCGCCGGTGGGCATCTTCTGTTCCTCTTTTTCAAAATCAGTTAATCTATGTCAGGTTAACACCTAAATTCTCTTGTCAGTCCATAATATACATCAGGTTTCGGGTGTCAGGTCTCAGGTTTCAGGGACAATCAGAAGGGCTGACACCTGACACCTGAACACTGAAACCTTTTGTACTCTTTTGGCTTGAAACTGGCTAAAATTATATTACATTGGCAAGACGCATTTAAATCCTCTGGCATAAGGGGCAGATATGCGTGCTGCGCTGGCCGACGATAATGCGCTCAATTTCAGTTCGGCAGCGCGGGCATGGCTGTCCGGTGCGCCGAAATACGTTCAGTTGGTCGCGATTGCGGCCCTGATGCCTGGCCACCGAATAAAAATTGGTTTCACCGGTCCCCAGCGAAGTTCCCAGATTTTTAAGGCCCCGTTTGAGCACCCGTGGTATGGCACGGTACAGTGCTCGAATTTCGGTCGCAGACAAAGAGGCTGCCCTCCGGCAGGGGTGAACCTTTGATTCCCAGAGGGCTTCATCCACATAGATATTGCCGAGTCCGGCGATAAAGGACTGATCGAGCAACAAAGGTTTTAACAGACGCTTGCGCGGCTTGAGACCCGCGGCCAATTGTGTTTGTGTAAAACCCCTTGAAAGCGGCTCGGGCCCCAGACGATTCAAAATTTGAGCAGCGTCAGCGGTCAGATACAGGCGGCCAAATTTGCGGGTATCATGGAAGCGCAGCTGTTGCCCACCGCTAAGATCGAGCAGCACATGCTCGTGCTTTTTGCGGGGTTGATCCGGGGTCACCAGATGCAGCCGGCCCGACATGCGCAAATGCATCAACAAGTGGCCGCCGTTTTGAAAACCAAACACAATGAATTTACCGCGGCGTTTGATGGCTGCGATCGTCCGGCCTTTGATGCGGCTGCAAAATGCCCTGGCTGATGGCTCGGCAATCGTGCGGGCCCAAAAAACCCGGGCCGAATCGATGGTTCGGCCTCGCAGGCCGGCAGCGTTGAGGTCATTGACAATGGTCTGCACTTCGGGGAGCTCGGGCATCTTCAGTCAAGGTTCAGGGTTCAGAGGTTCAGGGCTCAAAGGTTCAGGGTTAAATGGTTCAAAGATACGACCCTGAACCCAGAACGGTGAACCCGGAACCTTTGCAATAACGATTGACAACACGACGTCTTGCGCCTATAAAATGGGCCAGTTTCAAGTACCATACCACAGACCAGCGTATAAAAAAATGCTCGTTTACTGACCCCAATTGATAATTGTCGGATTTTCCGATGATAAAGGAGCGCTTATGGATTTTAGCCTTTCAACTGACCATGAGATCTTGCGTGAATCGGTGCGCAGTTTTGCCGAAAAGGAGATCAAGCCGGTTGCCAAGGAGTTGGATGAAAAAGAAGAATTTTCTTATGATACGATGCAGAAAATGGCTGAGCTGGGGCTGTTCGGGGTTTTTGTTTCCGAACAATATGGCGGCCAAGCCATGGACTACTTATCATATATCATAGCGGTTGAAGAAATCGCCCGGGTTGACGGATCGCATGCCGCCACCGTTGCCGCCGAAAACTCACTGGGTATCGGCCCGCTGTATTATTTCGGCAATGAAGAGCAGAAGAAGAAATATTTGCCCAAGCTGTGTAGCGGAGAGGCCCTCTGGGGATTCGGTCTGACCGAGCCCAATGCAGGCTCTGATGCCGGCAATACCCAGACCACCGCCGTTTTGGACGGCAATGAGTGGGTCATTAACGGGAGCAAAATTTTTATCACCAATGCCGCCACCGATATCACCACCGGCTCAACCGTTTTAGCGAGGACCGGCGTGCGGGATGACGGCAAACCGGAACTGTCCTGCATCATCGTTGAATCCGGCACCCCCGGCTACACCGCCAAAGAAATGCACGGCAAGCTCATGTGGCGCGCCTCCAATACCAGTGAACTGTATTTTGAAGATTGCCGGGTTCCCAAAGACAACCTGTTGGGACCCCGCGGACAAGGGTTTCACCAGATGATGAAAACCTTAGATGGCGGCCGGCTGTCCATAGGCGCTATGGGCCTCGGTGGCGCTCAGGGCTGTTTTGACATGGCCATGAAATACAGCCAGGAGCGCGAGCAGTTCGGCCGCCCGATCGCCACTTTCCAGGTCAATGCTTTCAAGCTGGCGGATATGGCCACCGAAATAGAATGCGCCCGTTTGCTGCTGTATAAGGCGTGCTGGTTGAATGACAATGCCCTGCCTTATGCCAAAGAAGCGGCTATGGCCAAGCTGTACTGCTCGGAGGTGATGTATCGCGCTGCCAATCATGCCGTCCAGCTGCACGGCGGGTACGGATTGATGAAAGAATATGATATCGAGCGTTTTTACAGAGACCAGAAACTGCTTGAAATCGGCGAAGGCACCTCCGAGGTTCAGCGGCTGGTGATCGCCAGGTATCTGGGCGCCAAAAGTCTGTAATCCAGCAGTTTATCTAATCAGACCAAACGATTTGCCATAAGGAGCTAAAATGCAAGATAAAATTAAAAAGCCGCATTTTGACTTTGACTTTTTTGAAGATTTAACCGGTGATATTCCGGTGGAGCCGCCCAAGAGCGTGGATGACGTTGGAGAGCGCATCCGCAAAATCCGGGAAGAAAAGGATCTGTCGCTCGATGAGATATCCAAATTGACGGGTTTTGAGGTTGATTTTCTGTCAAAAATCGAAAATAAAGAGCTGCAGCCCCAACTGGGCACCGTGATCAAACTATCAAAGGCACTGGACAGCGCCTTCGGCCGGCTGGTATCTGGTGTGGGCGATAAACTGTATGTCATCACCCGCAAGAACGAGCGGCGCACCATCACTCGGTCGACATCTCAGAAGAGCCGCAAACAAATCTATACCTATAAAAGCCTGGCGCCGGATGTGAAGGGGCGTCATATGGAGGCTTTTTTGGTTCAGCTCGAAGAAGATCCCGATAAGGAAACCTCGCTGCACGAAGGCGAAGAATTTATCTTTGTGCTCGATGGCGAAGTGGTTTTGGAAATCGGTGAGGATCGCTTTGAACTTGAGCCGGGTGACAGTGCCTATTACCTGTCGACCACCACCCACCACATTGCCGCCAAAAAGGGCAAAGCCACCATCGTGGCGGTCATGTACGAAGCCTGATTTGCAGCCAAAATGGTTGGGGGGCTGGGTGTTCGCGATATTCGGCCACGATATGCACCATTAACTCCGGCCAAGCGGGACTGATCATCTATTGCGTGAAGGTCAGCGTTTTGATGGGCCCATCTCTATCCCTGTAAAAATTAAAAAATAAATAAATACAAATACTTAATTAAACTTAAGATTCATTGCGAACGGCCGGGTAACCCTTAAATACCGGGCCGTTTTTTATGGGCTGGCACTTGGATTTTAGTGGAAATTTGTTATACCCTCCATTTTCGGGTCTCAAAACAGAGTCGAATATGCGCTCTGAGTTTTGACAAATTAATTTTGACCATTAAAATATAGGCTTGTATGATTTTTGATGATTATTGGTTCATTGAGCTTAAAAAAGCTGCACTATCCTAACGATTAACGGAGACACACCCATGCGTATCAAAAAATTGCTGCTTTTCGGTTTCCTGCTTTTGTTTTTGACCGCAGACCCTATCCCGGCTGCGGATTCAACGCTTGATATTCAGCTTAATGTCAAAGAATTTCAGCTGGAAAACGGGATGCTGTTTTTGGTGGTAGAACGGCCGGCAACCCCCCAGGTAGCCGTCCGCCTGGCAATCCGTGCCGGATCGTCCCTCGAAGAAACCGGTCGCACCGGTATTGCGCATTTGCTCGAGCATATGATGTTCAAGGGGACTAAAAATTTTGGCACCCTGGATATTGCCAAAGACGCAAAACTGCAACAGCAAATTGAAGCCGCCTATCAAAGCATTCTCAGTGAGCAGGAGAAACGATCTCCCAACGAGAAGCTGATCGAGCAAAAACGCGCTGAAATGGAAAAATTGCGCGCTGAAGTCCAGAAAATCTATGTGCCCCAGGCATTTTCATCCCAGTTGGGTAAAATCGGGGCAGTGGGTATCAATGCGTTTACATCCAAAGATCAGACGCAGTATATTGCTTCGGTCCCTTCGGACATGCTGGAACAATGGTTTTCCATCGCCAGTGAACAGATTCTTGAACCCTCCTGGCGTGAATTTTACGTTGAAAAAGAAGTGGTGCAGCGGGAGTGGGCCTTTCGTTACATCAATGATCCTGGCGGGGCGGCCTGGCTGGATCTGAATGCAACCGCCTATACCGCCCACCCGTATCGCAATCCGACCATCGGCTGGAAAAGCGATATGGAAAAATACAGCACTCAGGATGCCATTGATTTTCACAAAAAATACTACAATCCCGCCAATGCGGTTTGCGTGCTGGTCGGAGATGTCACTGTGGCACAGGCCAAACAAATGGCCAAAACCTATTTTGCGCGTTACCCGGCCGGAACACGCGCCCCTGAAAGGGTCACACAGGAGCCGCTCCAGCAGGGACCGCGCAGGAACATACGTTTTTTAAAGGGCGCGCGCACACCGCTGGTCAGAATCGGCTACCATGGCGCTCAAATGGGCACTGCTGATTTTTATGCCCTCGATGCTCTAACAATGGTCCTGAGCCATGGGCGGGGCGCGCGCATGACCCAGAATATCATCAACCAGGGGTTGGCTGTTGAGGCCTGGGCCTATAATCCGGATAATCGCTATGGCGGCATGCTGATTGTCGGCGGATCACCCAATGAGCCTCAAGCTTTCAAACAGGGCGCCGATCAGATGAGTGAAGACCAGCGGCGGCAGGCCTATCTGGCCGCCTGTGAAAAGCTCGAAGCCCTGCTGGTTGCTGAAATCGAAAAATTTAAAACCGCACCAGTATCTGCACGCGAGCTGGCGCGCATTAAAAAACTCAACCAGCGGGACTTTTTGGACCGCATGCGCAGCAACGAAAGCCTGGCCGGCACGTTGGCGACCCTTGAGGTACAGGTGGGCTGGCGCTATTTAGCTGACTATCTGGCACAACTGGATGCGGTTACGCCCGCCGACATCCAAGCCGCAGCTCAAAAATATATTCGCTCCACCAATAAAACCGTGGCTTATGTGATACCCGGTGGTAAACCCGATAAACCGCCCGCCCAATACACCGAAGTGCGCAATATTAGCTCTGGCGCGGCAGCCAATTTGACTTATCAGGGTGACTTCAAAAACAGGTCCGAGTTTCCCACACCTAAGAAATGGAAGCATCCGCTCTCTTTTAAACGCGACCCTCAAAAAATTGTATACCCCCGGGCCCAGACCTTTGAGGTCGAAAAGGTCAAAGTGTTTTTCTTGCCGGATACCGAATTGCCGCTGATTGATCTGACGATTTTGTTAAAGGCTGGATCGGTTGACCTTGAGAAGTCCAAGACCGGTTTAGCCGATATTTTCAGCAACGTGATTGTACGCGGTGGAACCCGGACACTGTCACCCAACGAGCTGGCCCTGGTACTGGATGAAAATGCCATTCAACTCAGCGTGTCGGTGGATGAAGAGCAGACCTCGGTTCGGCTTTCGGTGATGAGAGCTGACTGGGAAAAGGGGCTGAAGCTATTGCAGGAGGTGCTGACACAACCCGGTTTTGATCCGGGTGTCCTGCAGGTGGCCAAAAACCAGGAGCTTGTATCGCTAAAACGGCAGGGGGGCAATGCCATGTCGGTGGCCATGCGTGAAAGTAAAATATGGCATTTCAACGATCACCCTTATGGCCGAGATCCGCTGATCGGCCTGCAGACAATACCCGACATATCATCTAAAGCACTGGAGGACTTTTTAAAGACTTACTTTGTCCCTGAAAACATGACCATTGCCATCGCCGGGGATACCAACAAAGATCAAATCACTGCCGGTTTGAGGCCTTTTTTACAGGCTTTTCCGAAACGTCCGGCGCCGCAGCGAAATTTAAAGGATCCGGCCGTGACCCCACCGGTTGTGGTGCTGGTCGACAAACCCGGCCAGGTGCAATCTCAGGTGATTTTGAGCTTGCCGAGTGTCAAACGCACCCACCCGGATTACTGGAAAGCCAGCCTTTTGATGACTGTTTTTGGAGGCAATGACTCGCTGATGTACAAACGGTTGCGCGATGATCTGGGTCTGGTTTACTCAGCCGGCTTTTACCAAATTTATAAATGGCAGGCCGGCCAATTGGTGGGTTACATTGGCTGCAAAGGCGATCAGACCACTGCAGCGATTGCGGAAACGCTAAAACTGATGGATGCCCTGCGCGATAAGATTCCCGAAAAAGAGTTGGAACTAAAGCGACTGGATGCGCTCAACAGCTTTGTTTTTAACGTGGATACCAAATCCGAGCTGGTGGATGTATACGGGCGTTACCATTTGCGCCGGGAGCCACTGGATACCCTCGAACGAATTCAGGATGCCTACATGAGTGCCACCAAAGAAGATCTGCACCGATTGGCGCTGCAGCTTCTTGATCCCCAAAAAGTTCAAATTTTTATCGTGGGAGATAAAAGCATCAGCGTGTCGTCACCAGACGGCAAGGCGGAAACTCTGGAAGAAAACCTCAAACGCCTGGCGCGCAGTCGGAACCTGCCCTTTCAGGAAGTTCAGCTGCGATAGGTCTGCGACTGGCGGGCGGCTGCTAAATCAATCTCGACGAGGGCTAATAGACTGAAGCAGCTTCGGCCACTTGGTGAACTTAAGCAGCTAATCTCGAAATATCAAGGCGTTCAAAGATAACGTCAATCATTTACAAAACACTGCTTTTTCGGCCTTTATTTTGTGACGCAGGCTTGAATTGCCAAATCGCATATCTATCTTTAGTCTAGTTATCGTTACCAAGTACAGCCTGCGCTGTATCATAAAACGCCGAAGGACATTGGTAAATGAATGCCCAACTGGAGCACCTGCTGAAATTAATCGCGGCAGAATCGGACGACAGCAATGCCACCGAATCATCGGAGCACAGACCGGCCGGAGATGCCGATTTGGAGTTGCTTGACGCGTATTCGCGGGCGGTGGTTTCGGTGGTGGATTCAGTGGGCCCGGCTGTGGTCAGCATTGCAGTCGGTCAACAGCGGCGCGGCACTGAAGCGGATCAGACCGGCGCCGGTTCCGGTGTGGTCATTGCCCCGGATGGCTATATTCTGACCAACGATCATGTGGTGCAAAATGCCGATCGGCTGAACGTCCGCTTGACCGACGGCACCTCGCTCTCAGCCACTCTCATCGGCCAGGACCCGGCAACCGACCTGGCCGTTATCCGGGCGGATACCGCTTATTTGCCGTGCTCAACACTGGGCAGCTCCGAGCGGTTGCGTGTCGGTCAATTGATCATTGCCATGGGAAATCCCTTTGGTTTTCAATCGACCGTCACCACAGGTGTGATCAGTGCGCTGGGAAGGGCGCTTCGAAGCACCCAGGGACGGTTGATTGAAAATATCATCCAGCACACGGCACCGCTGAATCCCGGAAACTCCGGCGGGCCGCTGGTCGATTCAGCCGGCAGGGTGGTGGGCATCAATACCGCTATTATTCCCATGGCCCAGGGGATCGGTTTTTCGATTCCGGGCACAACTGCCCGGTGGGTGGTGTCCCAGATTCTTTCTCATGGACGGGTGCGCCGCGGCTATCTGGGCATTGCAGGTCGGCAGCGGCCCCTTGACCGCCCCATCGTTCGCTTTCACGGTTTAAACAAGCGTCATGCCGTCGAGGTGTTAACCATCGAATCTGCTAGCCCGGCCGCACAGGCCGGATTGCGGGTCAATGATTTAATCGTGGCCATCAACCAGGTGGATGTTGAAAGTGTCGATGACCTGCATCGTTTTCTGGCGGAATGGCCCATCGGAAAACCGGTTGAAATTGACCTTATTCGTGGCCAGAGACGTCAGATGCGGGTGATCACACCCGAAGAGGCCGGTGTTTAATGGCCGACATGCGCTTACATGTCAAACAGTTTCGCTACGCAACCGATAATCTGGGCTATCTGATTTACGGGAAAACTTCCGCTTTGGCGGTCGATGGGGGCGCCGTCGAAGCGATGCTCGAATATATCAATGCCCGGGGGTTGCAACTTGATATTGTCACCCAGACTCACTCGCATCCGGATCATATCTGCGGTCATCAACAGCTGATCGATCACACCAGCGCCGCACACCTGAACGCACAGAGCTTGAGCAGGATCAGGGAATTGGTGCTTGATGGCCATAAAATCAGGGTGTACCACACCCCTGGCCATACCGAAGACTCGGTCATTTTCCATACAGCCGACACGCTTTTAACCGGCGATACACTTTTCAACGGTAATGTGGGCAGCTGTTTTTCCGGTGGCATGCAGCGGTTTTTCGAATCCATCAAATTGATTATGGGTTTTTCCGATCATACCCGCATCTATGCCGGCCATGACTATGTCAACTATTCCATGCAGGTCGCCAAATTAATTGAACCTTCAAATTCAGAGATCGATCGCTTCCGTGAAAATTATGATCCCCATTGCGTCTGCTCCAGCCTTGAACAAGAGCATAAAATCAATCCATTTTTAAGATTCAATGATCCTGCTATGATCGCCATCCTGAAAGCAAGAGCACTGCCCCATGTAACCGAATACGAGCGCTGGACGTCCGTTATGTCTTTGCCCTAGAAGCAATGTCTTGGTGCAAAGTAAAGGTTCCGGAGCGAAAGAATCGTGGTACAGTCATGACGTTTTCCCTTCGGCGAGGCGAAATTTCGTGTCGGTATAGTGCATTTAACGTGCTCTGCAGTCCCTATGAGACCCCGCTTACAGGTGGCTTCATATTGGGAATCCAGTCCAAATTGTATGGTATTACATGGACTTATGTGCGAATCACATGCAATACGTGATCCCTAACGATGATGGATGGTTTTGGTTCGATAGCGCGCCTGCCGGAAAACAACACGTCCTTTTGTGAAATTAAGATGACGCCAAATTTATGTTTTCCCTGAAACATGCCGATATCTATTCGATACACCTTGTTTTGAATGGGTTTAATTTTTATATCGGCACCTTGGTTTTACGATATAAAAATTGGCCCAATGTTATAAAATATTTTATACTAAACATATTTATAACGGAAGCGGTGGCATAAAAAGGGAGCTACTATTGAGATTACTGACGCGATCGGATTTTGACGGTTCAGTCTGTACGGCCATTCTTGAGGAACTGGGGCTTATCGATGATATCCTGTACGTGCATCCCAAGGACTTGCAGGACAACAAGATTGCCGTCACTAAAAATGATATTCTGGCAAATGTGCCTTTTGTCGACGGTTGTGGGCTTTGGTTTGATCATCATTCCAGTGAATATGAACGCTTGCAGCTAGATGGCAGGTTTAAAGGTGCCAGTAAAAACGCACCCAGTGCCGCTCAAGTCGTCTATGATTACTACAGACGGAAAAAAGATTATGCAGATAAGTTAACCAAATTTAAGGAGCTGATTGAAATTGCCGGTAAAGCCGATTCGGCCCAATTTACCAAAGAGGAAATTCTTCATCCAAAAGGCTGGACCATGCTGGCATTTATCTCCGATCCACGCACCGGCCTCGGCTATAAACGCAGCTTTACCATCAGCAATTTGGAGCTCATGAAAAAATTGCCTCGATTGCTGCGCACCCTAAAGGTAGACGACATATTGAAGCTATCCGATTTTCAGGAGCGGGTGGTTCTTTATCAGGAAGAAAATCGCAAATACGAGCAGCTGATTACCCAGACGGCCAGAATCGAAGGGGATGCCCTTGTTCTTGATCTGCGGAACTGTGAGAGCATCCCGGTCGGCAACCGTTTTATGGAATATGTCCTGTATCCCAGGCAGAATATTTCCATACGAATTGCGAACGGCAAGAACAAGGCCTTTGCGATGATTTCGGTCGGGCACAGTATCATTAACCCGACTGCCACCGTTGATGTGGGGTCATTAACCCTCAAATATGGTGGTGGCGGTCATAAAAAGGTCGGGACCTGCCAGGTGGCGTACAAAGATGCCGACCGGATCGTTGACGAAATGCTGGCAGTGATTAACACCCCTTGATCTTCATTAATATGACTAAGCTCCATAAACACAGGAGCACCTCAGCATTTGCTAGATAAAAAGGAGTGTCTAAAATGCCTAAAATGAGCTAAAGTGCCTAAAGTTGTGGTGTCGCTCTGCTCCATCATTTTTTATTAAAATGGCAGTATTCCTTAACTTTAGTCACTTTAGGCCACTTCCAACTTTAGTGCACTTGTTTAAATTGCTTCCATGATAGTAAGCACCCACCAACCCTACTTCATCCCGTACGCGGGTTTCTTTTTCAAGGCCCGGCAATCAGATATTTTTGTTATTCTTGACAACGTTCAATTTCCACAGGGCACGACATGGATCAGTCGCAATCGCCTTAAAAATGATCAAGGGACCCTGTGGCTGACGGTGCCGGTCTGGAAAAAAGGCCTGGGTCTGCAGTCGATTAATGATGTCAGGATCTGCCATGCGTTTCGATGGATCAGCAAACATCTGGCCAGCCTAAAGTGCGCTTATGCACGGGCACCCTATTTGGCCGACCATTTGCCTTTTGTCGAAGCCACCTACCGGGCTCGTTTTGAAAGCCTCATTGACCTGAACATGGCATTTATACGGTATCTGTTCCGGCAGCTGAACATCGATTCTGAGATTAAACTGCAATCGGAGTTGGGCATTCAATCAACCGGACATCAGTTGCTGGTTGATATCTGCCGGCAACTGGGGGCCTCCGTTTATCTGGCGCAGCCGCAAGCGCGAAAATATCTGGATGGCGAGCTGTTCGAAAAAGAGGGTCTTCAGATTCGGTTTCTAAAACCCCCCGCCTGGGTCTATCCACAACTGTGGGGGCCTTTCATTGCTAACCTGTCGGTTCTTGACATGCTGTTCAATTGTGGTCCCAATGCACAAAAAATCATTCTGCCTAAATTTTGCATGAAAATTAATGAGAAGTTTTAATAATTCTTGATGGCCGCTGGCTAAGCTAATAAGCAAAGTCTACTGAAAATCCGACCAGGTAAAATGGATCAAAAGCATTTTATCTCATTAATTTTCACCCGATGGGCGAGTCCGCCAAAGGCGGACAAGCCTCAGGCTTCCATCGGTCCGCCTCAGGCGGATTATTAAGGGCGAGGCATAGTTAACTATAGCCTCGCCCTTAAATGCCTTGCATATGAAAGCCTCTGATTCGTACAAGATTCAGGTACTAAATTGATCGCTTCGAATTCTGAAAAGGGTAAACTGCTTTATCTAATCGGAATTCTATCCTTTTTATTTTTTAGAATTCGAAACCCTTCGGGATCGCCGATCTTACAGCATCTGCCGTGTAGCTGCGACAACCCTCCAGAGGCGGATCTTCGACCTCGACAATCGCTCAATTTAGTTTGTGTACTTGTTGATCTTACTTATAGCTATCTGCTGCTGAATGCCTCTAGGAAGCGTGGCAGGAACGTTTCCATTCCGGGGTGGGGCGGCAGCTGTTGCGGAATCAGCCCGGGGGTGAAGCCATTGTTTTCAAACGGTTCCAATAACAGCTTATTGCGGCTAATCACATGAACCGGAACCGACCAACTGCTGTTGGGGCCGGTGATCTGCACATTGGGCTGATGGTCCCCCATGATGATCACCAGCGTACTGTCGTCAATATATTGTGTGATAAAGTGTTTAAGAACGGTCATCTCATAGATCATTGCTGCGACATAAGCCTCAGCTGCGTTTGCCAGGTCCGGCCAAACCACTGGAAAAGTTACGGTCTCCGTTTGATGATAAATACGACCGTCCCCGATCTGCGACCAGTCTTCTATATACGGTGGCTGCCGGTGAAATGGGGCATGGCTGCTGATAAGGACGAATTCGATAAATAGCGGCTGACTGCGGGGCTGGATTTCTTTGCGATAAATCGTTTCAAGAACATATTGATCGGACATCGGTGACCAGCCAAAACGGGGCCCCTTGTAATTGAAATCCTGTGCATCGTAGTGTTTTTGATAACCGAAAAATTTACCCTGGGGCCAGGGCAATTCATTAGCCGGCATCACACTGATGGTCCGGTATCCGGCCTTCTCAAACAACGGCGCTATGGTGATGGCTTCAGAGGTGATGAGCAGATCGTAGACCAACTGGTCGGAAAGGTTGACGCCGCTGGCAATCGAAGCGTGGGCCAACCAGGAGCTGCCGCCGAACGCCGGTGATTTAAAGAACCCGGAACGAACTGCAAACCCCTGATCCACCAAATCTTTTTCATACTGTTTCATAACCGGTGAGATCATGCGGAAATGACGTTGCTTGTCATACACAGTTTGCCCGTAGGATTCGATAAAGACGAGATACACATCTGCGCCTTTCAATTTGTCCAGCGATGAAGGCGTTTGTTCTATAAGGGCCTTTGCTTGGCGGATGGTTTGCATGTTTTGGGTTCGGTAGCCGCGAACATGCAATATAAAATCAATTTCTTCAACAATTCGTTGGGAAATCCCAGGGTGAAAAATCGCTAACGGCCGGCTACGCGTCACACTGGTTGCTAACAGCGTTGCGGCCAACACGGCGACAATCGCGGTGACAATGATCCTCGCTTTTTTCTGGCGGGTAAGCGTCTGATGAATCGATATTACAGACCACCAGGTACCCGCAGTGATGATGGCGAACAAAAAAGCACCAGCTGCCATATAGAGATAAAACGTTTTTAGCGGCAGCGTTTTGTACAGCAGCCGGATCAAAACCGGCACAAATTGCGCGTCGATGTAAAGGTTAAATGGGCGGAAAAAATACATCGGAACCAATTCATCAGCGCTGCGAAACAATCGGATGAAGATGGCCAGCAGCGTTAGCAAGACAAATAGGCTGCGGCGGTAGGGCAGGTTCAAGCCGGTGGCGATACAAATGACGGCAACAATAAACAATGCTTCCGAGGAAATCAGCACCGGTAACCATAGCGGTTCCTGCGGAGCCGGGTAACGCAAGTTGAACATCACATTCAAATAGCCCCAGGCCAATAAAAACCCAGCAGCGGGCCCGAGAGATCCCAGCCATTTGGATAGGCCGGAAGGACTGCTTAATGCTGCTTCTGATAGGATATGGTTCGTTTCTCTAAAGTTCATTGTCAGTTGTTTTGCGCTTAATGGGCCCGGTTCTCTTTTTTAATTGGATCAGAAAATAATGGATGGCATCCATTGTATCGCTCCAGCCAGGTCTGGCAAGGGCGGTTTGATATGCGTTTTGACTGAGACGCACAAGATGATCGCGGTCCTGGTGCAAATCTGAAATAAGGTCGGCACATTTTTTTGTTTTACCGGCCGGAATCAAAAAACCGTTTAAGCCATCGCGAACAAATTCTTTTACGGCTCCAGTTGTCGAGGCCAAGATCGGCAAACCGTAGGCCAGGGCTTCCAGGCAGGCGATGCCAAAGCCTTCATGGGAAAAGGGCATAACAAACAACTGGCTGTTGGCTAAAATGTTGCGGAGATCTTCGCCGTTGAGCAATCCCGTCAGGCGTACCTGCCGGCTGATCTGATAATCCGAAATCATGCGCTGGATCCCACGGACATATTTGCGATCCATCCGCAGGCTGCCCACCACCGTAAGATGCCAGGTCTCCGGCGGCAACTGCATCAGGCTTTTAAACAGCTCGCTCAAACCTTTTATCGGTGTGATATTGCCGACAAACACCAGCGCCAGAGGGCCCGGTCGTCGGGCTCTGGTTTTTATATCTTCGGGTGATTGCAGGTGCCCGAGTCGATCCGCTCCAGGATTGGCGACAATGAAAGGGGGGCGCCCGCTGATCAGGTGTTGCACATGGCCGCGGGTGGTTTCACTGTTGAAGATAAAGGCATCAACGCTGGTCAGATAATTTCTTTCAACGGCCTTAAAAAGATGGTTGATACCGTTTTGGCGGGGCTGGCTGGAAAGCACCTGATGCACAATGGACACAATCGGAGTGCCGTGGGTCTTCCGATGTCTGTGGTTGAGCCAGAAAAGAGAAGGATGGATGAGTCCATCCTGTAAGATGAGATCATAACCATTGCGGAAAAATTTGGCCTTGAGTTCGAATGACAAATTGTCCAGCAACTGTCTGGCGTAGCGGCGCCAGGGAAGTGAGATAATGTCCACGGTATGCCCCTTATGGCGCAAATGCTTCACCAGATATTTATCATAGAGAAAACCGCCGGTCAGGGTGTTGAGGCTGCCATATATCATCAAGCTCAAACGCATTATACATCTTTCGAGTAAGCCGCCCAGGCAATATCATTTTCCCAGATCTTAATCGTCATCGATGTGACATTCGACGCTTTGAGCGGTTCCGCAAGGGTTTGCCAGATGATTCTGGCAAAATGCTCCAGGCTGGGGTTCAGCCCTTCGAACGCCACCAACTGGTTAAGGGTCTTATCCCGGTAGTGTTCAACGATGCCGTCCAGGGTTTCTTCAATCTCACAGATATCGACCAGATAACCGTGCCGATCCAGTTGCGGTCCGTCGAAACGGGCTTCTACCACATAATGATGGGCATGGGTTTCGTTTTCCGGCCCCCAGTCGCCACCCGTTAAAAAGTGGTTGGCTATAAAATTGCGGCGTACAGCGACGGAGTACATGCGGCACCTCCAAAAATCTTGTATATTAAAATGCAGATTCGTTTTTCGATTCCTAACGATGTACCATTAGACAATGGAGTAATGGAATACCGGGAAATATGATGAATTGCCTATCAACAAGGGCTTTAATATAACCATTACGCCAGCACTCCAGTACTCCAACACTCCGGCCGGTTATTACCAGCTAGAATAGAAGCTTGCCTGCTGAGATTATTTAGTTAGCCGTGATTTTACGTCCTGCCATTTTCGGAAAATACTTCCCTACAACAGCCTGGTAGCGACGATATTCATTGCCAAAGCGCTTTTCCAGATAAACTTCCTCCATATTGATCCGATAATGGGCGTTCAACAGAAAAAGGATCATGGCGACAAGGGGCACCACGGCGGGGCGTGCCAGCACAAACCCGCTGAAAATAATAGCCAGACCCAAAGTGATTGGATTTCTAACAGCACGATAGATCCCAGCGGTATAAAGACGAGTAGTTTCACCAAATTCGTGAAAGCTGACGTGTGCCCGCAGCGTTGCAACGGCGATATAAGTCAGGATGTTTCCCAACAGCAACAGCCCCGCACTGAAAATCGAAAAAATGGCAGGCGGCGGTATTTCCATGACAGGTAATAGATAGCGGTTTATCGCCGGTGATACAATTGTTAGCAGCGGGATGAATGCGCCGACCAGAACGATCAGGGTGGCAGTGGCCGTAGCAACCATTTTCGGGGTGGAATTGGCAATAGCCGCAGCCGGATGGTGCTCGGCAAAACTTGATTTGCGCTTTAGGTTAAAAAACATTTCTGCGGTAGACCCGGCACTGGGCACGGCAAAAAAGAAGATCTGGTAAAGCTGGGCGATATAGGTTGCAATGATGAAGTAGTCAAGCCAGTGCATGTGTTCATCCATATCTGAAAATTAGAGAAATTATATATTTTACGGAGTTGTGAGCTATAAAGTTCAGATCTGTTCTAACAGAAAACAGATGTCAGAAGACAGAGGCCAGAGAATTGTGCACGGACAACTCATTTTTTTCTGTCCTCTGTCGTCTGTCCTCTGTCATCTGACCCGAGACACCTGAGACCTTTTGTTTGAAATTCACAATACGGAAATTTCAATCCTCGTAGGTAAAAATAACCTGCAGCGCTTCATCGGGGTTCTTATCCAACAGTTCATAGGCCTCTTTTGCTCGGTTGAGGGGAAATTGATGGGTGATAAGTTGCGATGGTTTTAATCTCCGAATCATTTCCCAGGCGATTTTGAGCCGTCTCTGTTTGGTCCAGCGCCCTGAATATTCAGGCGACAGGGTGCTAACTTGGCTGCTGATCAATTGAATGCGGTTACGATGAAACTGCCCGCCCAGATCCAGTTTGGCCATCTGGTTGCCATACCAGGAACCGAGCACAATCCGGGCGCCGAAACTTGCCAGTCGGATCGCTTGATTCAGGGCCTGCGAATCGCCCGACAGCTCATACACTAAATCTGCCGGGCCGGCTGTCGATTTTTTGCTGCCCGCGCCCAATGCGTTTTCTATCGCGGCCGTATCTTCTGGATCCAGTGCATGATCGGCACCCAGATCTAAAGATGTTCGGCGTCGAGCGGCATAGCGATCCAATGTGACCAACTGCTGCAAGGGGAATAGCTTCAGCAGGGCCGTTGTGAGAAGGCCCACAATACCCTGCCCGATCACTACCACGCGCTCGCCAATAACCGGTCGGCCATCCATCAGAAAATTGACAGCCGTTTCCATGTTGGGCAAAAAAAGCGCTTCTTTCAGATCGATCCGCGCGGGGATCGGCAAAATCTCGTCTATTTTGGCCGTATAGTGGCTTTCGTGGGGATGAAAGCAAAAAATGGGGCGGCCCTGCCAACTATGATCGATGCCCGGGCCCAACTCGAGCACTTCTCCAACTGAGCCATACCCGTACTTCAAAGGGTATTGAAACGGCTTTGATAGCGCTTTTATGGTCGTGTCCATCGGCAGTCCTGACGGGATTTGGCCCCGATATATCAGACATTCGGATCCTGCGCTGATGGCCGAAAAAAGTGTTTTGATGAGGACTTCTCCGGTCCGGGGTGCCGGTATGACCTCTTTTTTTAGTGCCACCGCATAAGGTGTTTCAAATATGACTGCTGTGCGCTTCATGTGGACTTCCACCCCGGGCGCGCCCAAACGATGATATCATTGCCCAGTTGTTGATAGTGGACATGCTCACAATCCAGGAATTGAGCAATTTCAAGCCCTCTGGAGTTGAGAACCTGCAAACCGCCGACCAGTTTGGGTGCAATCGTAATTATGAACTGGTCTACCAGCTTGGCGTTTACAAAGCTGGTGATTACACGGGCGCCGCCTTCGACCATAAGGGAGTTTATTTTCTTTAGGGCCAGCAGATCCATCAGGGCGCTTAGATCGATTTTACCATCGGGACCGGTGGCACAGTTGACCGCTTTTGCACCGGCTTTTTCAAGCACCCGGATTTTTGCAACCGAATCGGTTTTGCCATTGATCAACCATGAGCTTGAATCTTCTCTTTGGACACATTTTGCATGCAGGGGGGTGCGTAAGTGGGTATCCAGGATAATGGGCTGCGGATTTTTGCCATCAACCCGTCTGACGGACAGCTGCGGGTCATCGGCCAATACCGTTCCAATTCCGACCAAGATGGCGTCACAGGCAGCACGGATTTGATGGGTCAGCTTCCACGATTGTGGTCCGCTCAATGCTAAGGGCTCATTGTTACGGGAAGCAATGCTGCCATCGATGCTTTGGGCATAACTGAGCGTTATGAACGGGCGCTTGTTTTTGACGCGGTATTGCGCGGCGTAATCCAGCTGTGCTTTTAAATCCTCTATGGACTGGATGCGGGTGTTGGCATCATTATCAACGATATTGTCGACTTCAATGTAGGTGCCAGGATCGCGATTGCGTTCAGTTTTCAATGATTTGTACGATCGCACGATGTCCCTCCCAATCATATCTACCTGATTTATAGACGGGCCCTTTTTCCCTGTCGCTCCCACAACAGTTTATTTTCCGGTTGCCATAGTGAGCCCAAACCCGAACCGGTCAGCATCAACGTCAGCGCACAGGCCAGAAGCAAGAAATTGCAAATCGGTGAATCCCATGTCATCAGGGTACCGGCCAGTATGACACCCATCAGTAATGCCATGCTGCGGGCCAAAAAGCCCAAAGCAATCATTACGCCGGCCCCTGCCAGTATTGGCAGTGCCGGTAGGCCTAATGGCATTGAAGCATCCAGTGCGGTAACAGCGACAGCGGCATCGTAAATGACAAAAATGACCGTTGCGCAAATAACCAATCGCAAAAAAACCGGTAGCAATTGGGTTGACACAAAGTCGACATGACGATCCCAGCGGGTTTGCTGAAGATGATTGACTTTCACATGACCGGCGATTACCAGTGCATCTCTGATAAATCCAGCCAATAGCGGTATCATGAAGATCGTCGCTGCCACTGTCAATGCCGGTCGAGGAAAAATCGGTAACAGGGCCACAGCCACCAAACCCATCTGGAATCCGGCAATCATTCGTTTGGCCGGATGGGGCTTGATTTTGATGACCCCTTTATTGTTCTTCTCTCGATGCCCGATATGGGCTTGAAAAACGTAATACGCCAGACTGACGACAATATAGTAAAATGGCAGTCGACCATGCCCGATGGCCAAAACAGGCGCAACCAGCAGGCCCAGCGCATCGATTTGGGTGTCGAGCCATTCACCTAAACGGGTTTCAGATCGCATGACTCTGGCCAAAAGGCCGTCGACGTAGTCCAAGAAAGCCGCAATGATATAAATGGCACCGGGTACCCAGATCAGCCAGTTGGCCCCAGCCACAGAACCTGGTGGCTCCTGAAACATGAATCCGCCCAATGCGGCGATTAAAAAGCCGCGTCCGATGGTTAGCCAGTTGGCAACGCCCAAGGCATTATGCAAAGCCGGGTTCTGCACAGAGCTGCTTTTGCCCAGGCCGAGCCATAACAGCCATAACACAACTGTGATGATGGCCATTGTTTGCAGCATCCATTGCAAAGCGGAGATCGGCTGCCAGACGAGATAAAGCCAGCAGAAACCTGCCATGCTAACCAGCAGGCCCGTAACACATGCTGTCCACCAGGCAGCTTGCAGACGACACCGTGCGGTTCCGTCGCCCTCGTTACAAGGCTGCTGTATGATGTCTGCTTTGAGCATTTTTGATTTTTAAGATCAGGTGATATCGCGGATCGCCATTGCCGACAGAATCGTCGTTGACGGCTGCACTCAGAATTTTAAAAACCCTTAGAAAACATAAGGCGTCTTTTATCGTTGGCAATCTAACAGAATAGCGCCGTTCAGAAAAAACATGCCCGCTATGCGCTTTTGATCCAGGCAATAGACAGAACCACTGTGGCCTAGATGGTAAAATTAGAAGAAAAAAGCATAAAAAATTGTGAACTGCCTTCAGATACTTAGATTTTGTTTGAGAGCAAGGCGAAATTCAATTTAAAAGCGGAGCGTACACGTTAGTACGCGAGTATTTTAAATTGAATTTGAACACAGCTATCGGACAAAAGATGGGCATCTGAAGGCAGTTCTAGAAGTTTTTGCCGATGGTGAGCTGCCTACCCGCCCCCCTTTTGGGAAAGTGATCATCAATGTAGTGTTGCAGTTCGTGAAGCAGGGACAGTTGTTCTTTATCCAGATCGCTGGATTTTTTCAAACGCTGGATTTCTGACAGAGCGGCAGTCGGGGTCATCCGGGGATTTCCCCGATAATCCACCAAGGCTTGATCCTCGCTGCTCGGGTTGACCCGGCGAATGTAGGCTTCAAATTCCGCAGCGGACTCATCTGACAGCTGCTGGGGGAAATTGCGACCCAACACGCGATTGGCTAAAACGCGGGCATCCGGGCTTGTGAGCCGCCGTGCAATGTTTTCTTTTTCTTCTGGCGGCGCTTCCTGGAATTCTTTGAACACAGCTTCATCGTTGCGGTTAAAGAAACCAATCTGATACAGGGCTGCATCCGGATCCAGATGGGGAATAAACGGATAGGTGTATTTGCGGTGATAATCGACGATTTCCTGGAAGATGGACGGGTTGGCCTGAAGCCATTTCAAGTTTTCAGTCACAACAGCCTTGCGCTCCGCACTTAATAATTTCAAATAGCGTTGGTTGGGCGGCAGCAGAAAACCGGGCTCACCGTATCGCTTGCGTACGATCCAGGTGGAGGCTTCGATGGTGTCGGGCTTTGTCTCTGTAAGAGTCGGTGAATCAATGCGCAGCCACAGGGTCTGATTTGAATAGGGTATCGAGTTTCCAATCGACAATACCGGCACCTGATACATCAGCTGGGGGCCATATTCGCTGCCCACCATCAAGCCCCAGCGATGCTCACCCAGTGCACTTTGAAAGATCGCCGGTATCTCGCCAATTCGATGCGCATCCGTCTCTTTTTCAAAATACCCCATTAGATAGTGCCACATTTTTTGGCTTTTAAAAAATCTGCGCGCCAATTCAAGGGTGGCCTCCACATCAACTGTTGCATCGTGGGCAGGACCGCTGGTCAGCTGATTGATGTCGCTAATTAGTTCCAGTTTCAATGACGGTTTGGTGTTCACTTTTGGCCAGCGAATAACCTCACGTTTATAAAGCCAGTATAAAACCGTTATGGGCAAAAGATCCATCCGTCGACAACCGTTTTTAAATTGATGCGTATACGGCGACAGCAGGTTGCGATGAAATGAAAAGCGTAAAAATTCATCATCAAATCCCAGAGAGTTATATCCCAGACTGATGGTTTTGCGCTGATTCATCTGTTGATGAACCTGGCGAACAGCCTCATATTCACTCAGTCCGTTTACCTGATGTTTTAACGATATGCGGTTTGTGATCACTGCCCCGGGAGAAGGGATGACGTCCGGGCGCAATTGTATCTGGATACTAAAGCGTTCAAGCTCATTAAGCTGCCTGTCGGTACGGATCGCTGCAAACTGCAGGATCTGGTCAAAGGCCTTGTTGAGTCCGGTGGTTTCGATATCATAAAAAAGGAACGTTTGGGTCATCATCTGATCATCTGAGTGGCCGTGAAGCTATCAGCGCTGTTTGTTGTTTTTATCCGTCGGATCTAAAACTCATCTTCTTACGGCCATTTGTCAAGTTTAAAGATGACTGCGAATGGGCTCTTTTTAGAATGAAGGATTTCGATTATTTACGGCAATGCATCTGGGATGACCACAGACGAATGCAAACTGTCGCTGATAATCAGATCTCAGAGATGAAATCAGAAAACGACGATGAAGGCAAAGGAGGGCGATCTTATTCCGGCTTTGTTATTGCTAATGGTATTTTTGGGGATTAGCGAACCGTTATGGTTAAATCACTTACTTCATAACCAAATTCGGTCAGCAGGCTCCTGGAGGTTTTAACAATTTCATCGGGATTCAGTTTGGTTTCGACATAGATGTCCATACCCTTGATTTTTTCAGGGATGCGCAGTTGATCCGAATAGCGCGAAAAGTAAGTTTTATCCTCACCTGATATCCACAGTACCTTTTCAAAGTCCTTTGAATGAATGGCGGCAAAATAGTCACACAGGTTGGTCAATAAATCCTCCCAGTAGCGGACCGGATTTGTTTTGCCGTTAAAGGTGAAGGATTTGATTTCTTTATCCATGTAGCTTTCGGGCTTGGGTTTCGATTTCCTGGGTGATTTGGTTGGGAATTTTGGAAGCCCCTTTTTGTCTGGCATGGGGATTTCGATTACTTTTGGCGGCGGCCCGATGGTGGCGGCAGGGCGGTTGGTGATTAACCATCTGTCTAAATTTTTTTCCAAAAAGCGCTCCACCATTTTTACATCGACACTGCAACCGCAAATTTTTTCGGTGGATTCACGCAACAATTCTACCAGAATCATGTTGGGCTGGGTGACCAGTTTATTCCAGGCCTCGGGAATCACATCGGCGGCCATTTTTTGATTTTTGTTTTGGTTGAGCTTTTGGGCGGCCTTTAAAGCCTGGCCGTTGGCAACCTTACTTTTATTGAGCAGATCAATCAAATTCGGCACAATGGCATCTTGGTTTTGCTTCAGCAGGTCAGCGGAGTAAAACCATTTATCCTGCGAATTACCTGCGGATTTGGTCAGGTAAAACCACCAGACAATTCCGTTGGTCAAAACTGAAATATCGACCTTTTCCTGGGCCGCAAAGCTGAGCAGCGGTTTTTGATAATTGTCCAACTTCTCGTGGACGCGTTTAACCTCGATGAAAATTTTATTGGAATTTTTGCTGCGCAGTGCGTAAGAGCAGCTTGTGGAATTGACGGCATAATCCGGGTAAACTTCATCGACATTAAAGATATCCCAGCCCAGAAATGAGAGCAAACGCAGTACCACCGCCTGCTTGGTGGACGCCTCATCGAATTTTGCAAGCTTGTTATTGTCTTTTAAACTGTTGATAAACGAATCAATCTGCTTTTTCATAATGTCCCCAAGTGTAACATAATGCAATTTGTCGGCATTTTTGCAAAGGTCGCATTATCCTATATCGGTCGATCGAAATTAAACTTAAATGTTTTTAATCACTAAAGTTTTTAATCGAATTGGCCGATATTCTCCTTACAGACAAACGTATGCAATCTTGCATGCGATCTCCCGAAAAAGGAAAATGCTGATGAAAACCAAACTATTATTTTTTTGCGGTATTGTTTTTTTAATGTTGGGATGGAAAACCAAGGACGGGGTATTGTTTTTTTTCTTTGCCGTTCACCTGTTGACGCTTGCTATTGGCGTCTTTGTTTCCCGATATGATCAAAAACGCCAGCCTGCATTGACCTTAGATACACTTCCCAAAACCGATTCTTCCGATACATAGTTATTGAGACCCCCTTAAATGGGCTAAAGGCACCCCATTAATTGATTCGATGGGGCGGTGCCTCCTGACCTGATCATTTGTGAGATGGTGCAGCGGAGCATTTTTTTTATGGCGCCCAGCCGACGATCACCGTATAATAAATACCTGAGTCTTGCATGAAAATTAATGAGAAGTTGTCAAACTAATTAAGGACAGCATATTTTGCAAATCAGCAAGTTAGACCAAAGTACCGATACGGTTAAGTCGATGAAAATCATTTTATCTCATTAATTTCCACCCAATGGGCGAGCCCTATTGAATGCCGCTTCGCGGACCCCGCAGAGGATTCAATAGGGCTCGTGCAAAATTCAGGAAATACATTCATACCCGTAGTGAGTCAGTTCTATCCCCTGGCTTTGACCGCTGATATCGATCAGGATTCATCAAGACAATGCGATTTCGCAAAAAAGAGCAGAATGCCTATTTAGCCGATTCCGACGTTCAGCTGATGCTGGCGGTCAAAAAAGGTGATCGCCATGCGTTTGATGACCTGATGCGTAAATACTATGCGCGCATTTTAAACTTTGCCTATCGTTTGATTGGCAACCGTCAGCTGGCAGAAGACATTACCCAAGATGTGTTCATGAAGGTCTATAAAAGCGCGGCGCGATATCGACCGCGGTCCAAATTTCAGACCTGGTTGTATACCATTGCCAAAAATACCTGTTTAAACGAGATGCGGCGCCATCGCCGACAGATGGTGTCACTGGATGAGCCCTTGGATGCCGAAGCAGGGGATCTCAAAAAGGAGATGCCCGATCCCGATGCTGATCCGGCTGCCGCATATTTTCAAAAGGAACAGCAAAAGCAGGTGAGAGCGGCGATAAATGATTTGCCTGAAAATCAAAAAATAGCTGTAATTTTAAAACGTTATGAGAATTTTTCTTATGCTGAAATTGCGGCCACCCTGGAAGTGACAGATAAAGCGGTCAAATCGCTGCTGAGTCGGGCCAAGGTAAACCTTAAAAACAAACTGGCTGGTATTATCGATTCGGATTAGGCGCTCAGAATTGATCCGGTGCGATTTATAAAATGCGTTTTTAAACCACTAAAACCCAAAGATCACACAGAATCTTCCGCTTATGTGACTCATATCTTTGGATTCATTGTGTCTTTGTGGTTTGATTAGCGAAACTTTTTTACATTTGGCGTGTTATACAGATTGGAGAAGTGGCATTATGAACTGTCAGCAAACAAAAAAGTTATTGCCTGTTTTTATGGACGATGCGCTGGACTCGGACCAGCGGCAGCAAGTCGCAGACCATCTGGCTGCCTGTGCCGATTGCCAAGCTGAAGCACGGGCATTGGAAAAAACCTGGGACTTGATCGGCACCCTCAAAGCCATAGATCCTGACCCCAATTACAGGGTTCGATTTTGGCGGTCTGTTGATGCCGGCCACCCCTGGCATGCCAGGTTGCTGCAAGTTGTTCAGTCGCTATTTGCGCAACCGCGCCGGGTTCCCGCCGCTGCTGGAGCGGCAATCGTTGTGTTGCTCGGCGTGATAACCGTCAGTCAATTACTTCAAAAACCGCAAATACCATCCGTATTGGCCGGGCTTAATGATGCTGAACTGGAGATGGTTGCCAAACTAGAGATGGTAGAAGATTATGAGATTATTCAGGATATGGATTTTTTTTCGGATTTTGAAATCATCGAAAAGCTGAATGGCCTTGGGGCTTCTTAAGCGGCCGGGCGAACGCAGAGAGCGCTTAGCTTAAATGAATATCAAAAGAATCATCTTTGGAATTGCGCTTGTGATTTTATCACACGCATCTGTTGGCTTTACCCAGGACGAAGCCCTATCTGAGGATGACTTAGAGGTTATTCAGATTTTAGAAATTTTGGAAAACCTGGATTTATTGGAAGAAGATTTGGACCTTTTGGATACAATGACCGATATTGGAGAAGACGATGACAGCTAGACAACCGCAGGCCATCAACATATTTTTTGGTTTTATCATCCTGCTGATTTGCGCGTTGATAAGCCCGGCGGCCATGGCGTCCCCGACACATCGCGCGGGTATGGAAACGCAACCGCTTAAAGCCTATATGGATTCGTCCATCGCCCAGCAGGCCAAGCGTGATCAACAAGATGATATCCGTTATGATCTAGCACAGAATGATGACAGTCAGTCAAGCGCACGTCAAAAATGGCAAAACCTTTCGCCGGAACAAAAGCGTCAATACCGTCAACGATTAAAGCGCTGGAAGCAATTATCGCCGGAACAAAAAGCAAAAATTAAGGCCAGATACGAGCGCTTTAAAAACCTGCCGCCGGAAAAGCAGAACCGAATTCGCAAGAACTGGCGCCGCTATCAGCAACTGGAACCCTCCCAGCGCGAGAAAGTGCGTGAAAGATACCGACGCTGGAAAAATTTGAGTGAATCCGACAAACAGCGCATTCGGGAACGCCGCCGCCGCTTTGAAAACATGACCCCGGAACAGCGCAAGCGTTTGCTTGAAAAAAGAAAAAAATGGCAAAATTTATCGCCTGAGAAGAAACGTCAGTTGCGAGAGAAGTACCGCCAACGACGCCGGCAGAATGCCGACAACCCAAGACAATTCAATCGAAATTATCGCCCGCGTCGCGGCAATCGGCAAAATTGACCCCCATATGAACCTCCTGTGAAAGCCCCGAGCATCCAAAGCGGCATCGGGGTTTTTTGTGCCTCTTACCGCCCCAGTCTCGAAATCCATTCAACGGCTAAACCGTCACCATATAGATATATAGAAGTGATAGGTATATAGGCAGCGCCAACATAGCAGTTGACAATTGTGCGTGACTGTGGCTTGATATTATATCTGCCAATCGTCAAGCCGATCATCATCCAAGACATTGACGATTGCTCCAGTATTCCCTGAGGAGTCATTTCCGCCAATTAAGCTTGTCCCAATCGAGCGCGTGCCCGCTTTTATCAATTTTTCAAATAAAATTGTAGATATGCCTTACGTGTACTCGGATACGGCAATCTCAAATTTGTCCCAGCACGAGGTACGTTATGTTTGCCAAATTACAAGTCTACAAGTTGATCCCGCGATGGGCCGCCTTTGCGGCTGCGGCGTTGTTGGCCCTTTTGTCGTTGCTGACCATAGCGGTTTGCACCACTTACGCAACGCAGATCTTGAATCCGGAGATGCCGCAAATCCTGCAGCAGGTGTCAGCTCAGATGCCCGCTGATTGGCACCCCCGGCAAATGCACAATGGTGACGTCCATCTGCACAATCCGCTGCAGCGGCTAAATGCCCAAATTGACCGCCACGGGATACATCTAAAGGTGCAAGACAGATACAGATTAAACATGCGGCTTTTGCGTTTTGGTTTTAATGGCCGCTTAAAAATACCCCAAGCGGGCCGCGCCGATATTGACGGTGTGCGGGTGGATGTGATGCACGCCACCGGTCTATACGAATGGTTTATTAACACCCCGCTCGGCATCGAGCAGGGTTTTACCCTGATGCCAGTTTTTGCAGAGTCCCAAAAAGAGACCGA
The DNA here is from genome assembly GCA_030066985.1 of Desulfobacterales bacterium. NCBI lineage: Bacteria > Pseudomonadati > Thermodesulfobacteriota > Desulfobacteria > Desulfobacterales > Desulfobacterales bacterium. Next base: position 54,222 of record JASJAN010000001.1, on the reverse strand, counting down.
TGCATCAGGGTCGCATCTGTTTGAGCTGCATTTTGAACTAGGCGGTGATCTGGTCCCCGAATTAACAGCGCAAGGGCTTGATTTTAAAGATCGCACCGGCAGGGTCAAAATGCATTATAACCACTTGCTGGCCTTTGATGCCCAGCAGCAAATCTTGCCGGCACGGTTTGCGTTGGCCGGAAACCACCTAACCATCACGGTGGATACCAGCGGTGCTGTTTTTCCGCTGACGATTGATCCCTTGTTTAGCTCCGAGCAATCCTTAACGGCATCCGATGCAGCTGCTTTAGACCAGTTCGGCGACGCGGTGGCCGTTGATGGGGATACCATCGTGATCGGTGCACCCTTGGACAATTCGGGCACATCCACCGATAGCGGTGCGGCTTACGTTTTAGTGCGCGATCCATCAACCGGCGTATTCTCCGAGCAGCAAAAGTTAACGGCATCCGATGCGGCGGCTGAAGACAACTTCGGCAGTGCGGTCGATGTGGACGGTCATACCATTGTTGTCGGTGCGCCCCTGGTAAATTCAGGCACTTCGCCGGATACCGGCGCGATATATGTATTTACGCGCGATCCCACGGACCCCACAGATCCCTGGACCGAGCAGCAAAAATTGAGCGCCAGCGACGAAGCTTCGGGTGACCGTCTCGGTACTTCGGTTTACCTGGAAGGCAATACCGTGGTGGGGGGTGCGCCGCGCAAAGATGATGGCACCACTACTGCTGCCGGTGCAGCCTATGTGTTTAGCCGCGATCCGGACGATGCCACCGACCCCTGGACCGAACAGCAAAAACTGACAGCCGGCGATGCGTCAGCCGAAGATCAGTTTGGCACGTCTGTTTCGCTAAACGGGAATACCATTGTGGTCGGCGCCCCGCTGGACAATCTGGGCACCTCATTTGATGCCGGCTCGCTGTATGTGTTTACCAGAGATCAAGCGCTCAGTTCTGACCCCTGGACGCAACAACAAAAACTGACGGCCAGCAATGCCGGTGCCGACGACCGTCTGGGAACATCAGTTTCAATTGATGCCAACACCATTTTGGCCGGTGCCCCCCGGGAAGATACCGCCGGCTTTGTCGACTCAGGTGCCGCTTATATTTTCACCCGCAGCTCGGCATCGGCCGGTTTTAGCGAGAAGGAAATTTTAAGGGCGACCTTTACCGGCTCCGATTTTCAATTTGGCACCTCTGTTTTTGTGGAGGGTGCCACTGCGATGATCGGCGCCCCGCTGGAACGGATTTTGACCTCCACCGACGCCGGTGCAGCTTATCATTTTGTGCGAGACCCGCAGTCCGGCGACTGGAGCCAACAGCAGCGGTTGACGGGCAGCAGTCCGGAGGCACAGGCTGAATTCGGCGGTGCAGTTGGAATTAGTGCCGGCACCGCTATTTTAGGATCCGCAAAAAGAAATCAGGGAACATCCACTTCTGCCGGCGCTGCGTTTGTGTTTGTATCGGAGCTGTTGTCTGATGAAATCTCTCAGGAGACTGACATTCTAACCGCTGACGATGCAGCCGCCAATGACGCTTTTGGCAGTGCGGTGGGGCTCAGCGGAGATAACACCCTGATCGGGCTCCCTAAAGCCGATTCGGGAGGGGATCTGAATACCGGGGCGGTTTCCGCTTTCGAGCGCAATCCAAACAACCAGGTGTTTGATGACGAGGCCACCTTAAAAGCCGGTGATAAAGCGGCATTTGATACCTTTGGTGCAGCCGTGTCGGTTGATGCCGACATCGCGGTTGTCGGTGCGCCCGATGACAATGTTGGCGCTGATGCCGATGCCGGCAGCGCCTATATTTTTACCCGCAATTCGGCCAACGGCGACTGGGATCAGACCGATCAACTGGACGCTGGGGCCGATGTGGATCCTCTCGACAAATTCGGCAGTGCTGTAGCGATTGACGGCGATGTGATCCTGATTGGTGTGCCCTTTCACAACCCGGGCGCCGTGCCCGATGGCGGTGCGGCCTTTCTTTTCAGCCGCAATCCCGCCGAGGCCGCTGCCAATCAATGGACCGAAACGGACAAACTGACTGCCGGCATTGATGAGGATATGGATGACCGCTTCGGAACAGCAGTGGCATTAAACAGCGATACGGCCCTGATCGGAGCGCCGTTTGAAGATAACGGCGGGGCGGTTTTTGTTTTTGTGCGCAATCCCGATGACAACAGCTGGACACGACAGCAAAAGCTGACTGCCGCAGACTCAGACGCAGGAGATCAGTTCGGGTATTCGGTTACTGTGTTCGGCAACACGGCCATCATCGGTGCGCCCCAGGCGGATGTCACCGGTGGAATCGCTGCCGGGGCGGTGTATATATTTACCCGTGATCCATCGGATGTAAGCGATCCGTGGACAGAGCGCCAAAAACTGGAAGGCCTGGATCCAGCGATCGGTGATGCGTTCGGCACGGCGGTATCTCTGGTGGGCGATATAGCTGTGATCGGTGCGCCGGGTGTGGATTTGCCGCTGAATATGATGGTGCGTGTCGATGCCGGTGCTGCTTACGATTTCAGGCGGGATCCGGATACGGGGGAGTTCAATCTGCTTTCCGAACTGACCGCCTCCGATGCGATGGCTGACGAAGCCTTTGGTACGGTGGTCATCGTTGCCTGCGATACCATTATCATCGGGGCGCCGGATGTTGATCTGGGTCTATTGACGATGAATGCCGGCGCCGTTTTTGTTTTTCAAACCTTTGAGGACGCGGGTGACTCAAATGGCAGACGCAGCAGCAGCAGCGGATCTGGGACATGCTTTATTGACACATTAAGATCGGATCTGGAAATCAGTACACCGGTATACCTGCTGGCGGCAGCGATCTTTGCATTGGTGTTGACTTTGTTAAGATATGTGGGATGTAGAAAGATTGGTGTGCGGCGGCAGCGTTAGGATTAGGAAGCGGGATCCAGATATTGGATCCCGATGCCGAAGGCGTTGGCATCCAGACGACTTAGTTTTCGGCACCAGATGACTTTTGCCCGAAAAAATTTGCTGTCCTGGGCATTGGCAATAAATACAGGTGTGCCGGGCTGCAGATCCGCTTCAGCCTCAAAATAGGCGCCGCCTTCGCTGCAATTGATAATGGTCGCTTTGCCGACCCCCTCGCTTTTAGAGCTGGCGACCCTAATGGCAGCGGTCAGCAGATACCGTTCTGAAAAGCGGTTTTCTGAGCCAGTCGCCATTACCCCCCCATGTTTATTCTATACATTGACATCACTTCTAAAATAAATATGTTTAATTTTGTAACATGATCGCTGGAAAATGCAATGGCAAATCGATATACGATTCCGTTTTCTTTGATCTTGTTGCCAATCAATAGCATCACAGTTTGTGGCCGTTGGTAGAAAAATCTTCTTCATACCCGGCATTTTCTCGATTTCGATATGCGAAAGGGATGTAAAATGGAAAAAAAAGTGCTATCGGCCATGAAAAAGGCCGGCAAGCCCGTTCGTCCTGGTGACGTGGCCAAAATGATCGGTGAAGACAGCAAAGCTGTCTCGAAAGCCATCGGTGAACTGAAAAAACAGGGAAAAGTATCCTCTCCCAAACGCTGTTATTATCAGCCCAGTTAGCCTCAGGCATCAGAGGTCAGATGACAGAAGTCAGATGTCAGACGACAAAAGACAGATAGAAATAATGGCAACTGAAGTGTGTTATCTGTCCTCTGTTTGCTGATACCTGCTTGCCGCAATATCTTGTGGGGTCGAAGCCTTTCGGCGAAGCCCCAAGCTCAATGGAGCGAAGCCGGGTCACCTGAACACTTAAACCGATTCTTGCCCGCGACCTGCTTACCTGAATATTAAACCTTTTAGACTCACCCACCCAAAATCATCGGAAACTTATTGCCCAACTGACAATTTTTTGACCCTTTTTCTGACAACATTTGTCACATTTTGCCGATCAAAAAAGCGGTAAAATTCATAACTATCTGAAAATATTTATATAAAAAAATTGCGGCATCTTGGCATGATAGTTGTATAGGTATGTAGTTCATTTGTTAGAGATAATCCTAATGTTTCAACGCCCAGTGACCGATATTAGGATTATCAGGTATGCACGAAATTGGCCAGTAACAACAACCTCAAATGATAAGGTGTTAAAAATGTTAGACAAAGCAGCAGACAATCACAATTTTGATTTCAACATTGGTCATCTTGTCAAAAGCCCTTGCAAAGCATGCCCAACCCGTGAAAATTTCCCCGGCTGCATGGAAGACTGCGAGCTTTTGGATCAAATTCAGTCAGTACTGTCTGATTCCATTTCCAGCGCCAACAACTATTCTGTCATGGAGACATTTGACGTTCCTTCAACGGTGCTGGATCAAATCTGATCTGTAACCGGCCTCAGCCGGTTGGCTGGGGCCGGTTGCCCAAAAAATTTAAAATACCATCCTTTCCCACCAAGTTTGGCTTCGGCGATGTCTTTCTCGCCCTTGTTTGCGTGCTATGGGCGGTTGCATTTTCGATTCAACAATTTCTTGGCGCCACACATCGTTTTTGGTTTGCTGTATGTCATCCGCAAGCCGTAGCAGCCTAATTCCCCTCAACGTATCTGATCCCTACATACAAAAACGTATCCCGTGCGGTGGTGACATGCGATAGGTCCGTATAGATTTTATGATCCTTTCCCCAGAGGTTGCCGTGGCCGATAATCTCGGGGTTGATATCCTGACTACCGCTTGCGGTAAAATCCAATTCTGCCTTCCATATCAGCGACGGCTGGCCGTTTGCGCCGCTATAACCGCTAGCACCTTTTTGATCTGAATAATAGTCATTGTAATCATAGGAGCTGTTGGCCTCGATAAATAAGTTGACCTGTTTGGCAAGCAAGCGATCGGGCACCTGCCACTGAATGACAGCCGTATCGCCCGATGGGGTCGCAGCGGTCATGGCATCGATCTGTAAGCTGTTTTCATTTTGCTCTTTTTGACGGACGCCGTACCAGACCGGAATGGATTCCGGTCGATTTTCAGCGAGGATCCATTTGTTTTCTGCTGCTTTGCCGGTGACATAGATGGTTTGAACCTTTTTGCTGTCTTTTTCTTCTAACCAGATAGCAAAGGTGGGTTGAGATTTCGGCAAAAAAATGGAAGGTTTTTTATAAACATCATAATTGTAGGTCAGCTTGAATTCCAGGTATGGCTGATCTTCATCGATTTGAGGGCGATCAGCAGGTTGCGGAGCGGCGGCGCATCCGATGAGTACCAGTCCGAGCAACACCGTCCTTGTCGTTTTTTTTACCATTTGCATTGTGTTCCTCTCCGTTCACTGTTTGATATCGGTTATCATATATTGTATGAGACATAATTCAACATAATACTGGAAGGATATTATGAAAGAAACATCTCAAGAGTTCCCCGCCCTTTTGATCATCGATATGGTCAAGGATAATTTCGACGAAGAGCGGGCCCTGCCGATAACCCCTTATGCGCAAGCCACCATTGGTCCCCTCAACAACTTGATCGGTGTGTTTCGCAACCAGCAATGGCCGATTGTATTTTCCACCGATGCCTTTCACAAAGATGATTTCATTTTCAGGGGCCGGATGCAGCCGCATTCGCTGGCGGGTACAGAGGGCGCCGACGTTTTTGAAGAGCTGGATATGAACGGCGATGATTTATGGCTGCCGAAACCACGATTTTCAGCTTTTTTTAATACCGATTTGGCGATTTGGTTGCGGGATAGGGGTGTGAGCCTGTGCGCGGTGGGTGGCATTGCGACGCATTTTTGTGTGCTAACCTCTGTGTTGGACGCCATCTGTCATGATTTCAAGGCGGTTTTGCTCGAAGATTGCTCGGCTGCATTCCCCGAGCAGGTTCACCAGCAGACATTGGATCATTATCGCCGCAACCCGCTATACCCATTGCTTAGAGTTGCCACATCCGCTGATTTGATAGCGGCGCTTTTGGATAAAAGCTAGCGCTTTGGGTTGGCCAGTTAAGTCCGCCTCCGGCGGATTGAGCCGGTTTTAAAAGAAACTCTTGGGCGACTTGATTAACGGGCAAACGGGATGACCCGCCAGAGGCTGACAAGCGGGTAACGGGCTAACCATTGAAGCGATTTTCCCAGTCGTATTCGGTAGAGGTCACAATGTGCTCCATGCGCTGAATGCGGCGCTGTAGATTTTCGTATCGCCTTTTCAGCCGCTGAACCGCACCGTGCCGGGAGTGGGCATAGCTGTCATAAAACTCCTTTTCGCCTGAATCTTTAATCGGCACTACCGGCTCGGGTTTCATCAACAAGGCCGCCAGCAGATACAATCCGATGGCCGGCAGGAAACCGGCGACAAACAATAAAATCAGAGCGATCATGCGGGTCCAGAAAACGGAAAACTTAAAATGGTCCGCCAGCCCTTTACACACGCCTAGAATCATTCCGCCGCGCGAACGATATATACCATAGCGGTCTTTTCGGATGTGATATGTCATAATTTAGCTCCCTTTCTCTGCGGCCCGCTTTGACCCTTCTTGATCCAGCAATATGGCTTCCAACGCTTCAACACGATTTTCCATGCGGGCCAATCCCTTATAAATCTCTTGGATCATCTTGGCCTCTTCGGCCTGATCTTCGGCAGACAGACCCCCGCGAAAGAATTTTATCGCCAGAAGAATCGTGCCCGGAATGATGGCTAACGCCAGCAGGATACTTCCGAATACAATGGCTACGATCAGTACTTCTTTCATCTTTGCCTTTACCTTGTTTAGGTGATGGTGGTTTTATTCAGTTATTCGATAAACTCTGAATGCGCTCAACAAATCCTGTCGACTGTTATAAATGGTTCAGTGCAAATCGATCAATAAAAATTTCGCTATACCGACTAGCCCGCCATACATCACTTGGACGCTTTTTCTTCATCCAATTTTGCAATCGAAGGCGGTGTTTTTAACGCCTGCAGCTCTTTTTCGATTTCTTCATCTACACCCAGGGCTTCAAATTCAGCATCCAAGGTTGACTGTTTTCCGAAATTGACCAGATCGGCTTCGGATTCCATCCGTTCGATGCGATTTTCAAGCTCGTCAAATTTCATCATGGCCGCGGCACTGTCCACCCGTCTGATTTCTTCCTGAGCCTGAATCTTTTGACTGGCGTGAATATGGCGCTGGACAAGCAGGCGTTGCTTATCGCGGGCTGATTTTAACTTCTCCTCCAGCTGGCGAATGTCCACCTGATATTGTTCCACTAAAAGATTGTGCTCAGTAAGCTCGCTTTCCAGTCCATCGATACGGCGGGCATAACGACGCTTTTCCACCAAAGCTTCACGCGCCAGATTATCTCTGCCTTTGCTAACTGCCAGCTGGGCCTTTTCTTCCCAATATTGGATCCGATCCTGCACACTCACAAGCTGTCGTTGGACCTTTTTGCTGCTGGCCATCGCGCCGGCGCAGGCCGCTTTGATTTCAACCAGCGTGTCTTCCATTTCTCTGATCATCAGCTTGATCAATTTTTCCGGATCTTCGGCTTTATCCAGGATCGCATTGATATTGGAGCTGATGATATCTCGAAAGCGTGTAAAAATACCCATGGTGACCCTCCTGTTTGCGATTTAACAATCTGGCCAACTAAGGAGCATATATCATGCCAGCGGCAAAATTATACATATAGTATTGAAATTATGTATAATATTTCTGAAACTCTTTTATTGACAAATATGTCAAAAATACCTATATTTAGTCAAAAAAGATAAAAATTGGTATAATTAACCTGGATCCACATGGTCAACACTCATCAGAAAAATTTAGACTCTCGGCCGGCGACCGCAGTTACCGAAGCTCTTGGACAGTCAGAGCCATTTTTAGCGTTTCAGGAACGGCTTTCCCGGGTGGCACCGGTAAATCGACCGGTTCTGCTGATCGGAGAGCGTGGAACCGGCAAGGAATTGGCTGCCCTGAGGCTGCATTATCTGTCCGATCGATGGCAGGCCCCGATGGTGGCGCTGAACTGTGCCGCCCTGTCGCCGTCGCTGATTGAGTCCGAGCTGTTCGGTTATGAAAAGGGGGCATTCACCGGCGCGTTGCAAAGACGGGTTGGCCGCTTTGAGGCCGCTGATCGCGGAACTCTGTTTTTGGATGAGATCGGTAGTATCCCAATGGAAGTGCAGGAAAAAATCCTCAGGGTGGTGGAATATAATGCTTTTGAGCGGGTTGGCAGCTCACAGAGCATTGAAGTGGATGTCCGCATTATTGCCGCCACCAATGCAGATCTAAAGGAGTTGGCCCGCAAAAACCGTTTCAAACAGGATTTGTTGGATCGGCTTTCTTTTGAAGTGTTGTTCCTGCCGCCACTCCGGGAGCGAAAAGAAGATATTCTTTTAATTGCCAGTCATTTCGCCGGTCGGATGGCCTTGGAACTCGGTTGGGACGAAATCCCTGTATTTAGCGATGACGCCGTCGCAGCATTGGAAAATCACAGCTGGCCGGGCAATATCCGGGAACTGAAAAATGTTGTCGAACGAGCGGTCTACCGTTCCGATGCGGCCACCATTGACGACATTGATTTTCATCCGTTTCATTCTCCTTACGGCCCGATCGACCTATCCCCGGCTGAAGAGCCGTCGGCAAACGGCCGGTCCGACCGGACGGATTTGTCGGCAATGCTGCAGGGTTCCCTCAAAGATGCGGTCTGGCAGCTGAAGGTGAGCATGATGCAAGCGGCCCTGCAGAAAGCAAAATTCAATCAGAAAAAAGCCGCTCAGATCCTAGGCCTGACCTATCATCAATTTCGCGGTCTTTACCGCCAGTTTCAGGCCACACAGTCGGAGACAGCTTCTGTTTAAATTAAATTTGTTTCCCAACTATCAATGTTCATCATAAAGTGTTCAGGTGTCAGCTAAAAGCAGGTTTCAGGTTTCAGGTGTCAGGTGTCAGTTCAATGTTTCCAGACTTCAACCAGAAGTTTTTAGTTAGTCCTCCGTCCTCAGCAACCATTACCTCGTTTTGATTTATTAGTTATTCCGGGTTAAGCCGAAAATAGACATCTCAGTACCCCTGGAAGACAATACAGGCCGAAAAACGACAAGTCCGATATGGGTGCAGCCCTCCTTTCCGATTATCATCTATTAACCGTAATCTTTTTGCATTTTACTGAAACCTGACACCTGACACCTGAAACCCAAGAGAATTGACACCCGAAACCTGACACCTGAACCGCCTCTGGCGGAACTTCTGGACGCTGCCACCTGCCAGCTAATGGGGTCTTAACATCAATTTGCCCATTGGCTTTTGACGGATGTTGGCAGCGTTCATCAACTCAGGGCGCCATTTTCCGCTGTTAAATAAAGTCGCCTGGTCATCATAATGACGGCTGAGAAAAAAACCGGACTGCCCTGTGGGGTTTACGCTCAGCACACCTGCGGGATTTGAAAAATCAACCACAAAGCGCATGGCCGGGCCGTAAAGCACAGGGTAGCGGCCTTTGGTGTTGAGCCGAAAGGCCAGATTGGCGATGACTTCATTGCCGCCTGGCACTGAAAACGGCCCGACATTAAACACTTTATCCAGCGGTTTTTTTCTGCCCAGCAGGTGTTGATGTTCAAGGGTATGGACTTTGCCCCACTGCCATTCAGAAATGACGGACCCCAGCTGCTTTTCCAGCTCCCGCAGGGCCCGTTCAAAGGATTGCACAAAAATCATCTGGCGGGTTTCTTTTATGTCTTTGGTGTGGATGTTATCCCACCACAATGATGAATCGTTTTGCAGAATTACCGGCAACGACCGTTTCATCAGATGCGTCGTCAAAAAGATCTGATAATCCGCTGGTCCTAATTCATCGATAAACGTGGTTTCAGCAATCAGCGCCAGAAGCTTATAAAATAGGGTAGGGCCGACAGCGTTTATGGTGTGGTCACCATCCCATTGCTCAAGGATCCGATAGGCCTCTGCGGCCAGCGGTGTATGGGTGAGCTGCGCCGGACCACCGATGGTTCCTAAGATTTCTGCGGTCATTTCGGGCAGTGCCGGCGATTGGCTATCGGTACCCATATTTTTAACCGCCTCAACTGACCACCGGTTGCGTGCTTCCAAAAGGGCCTCGATGCGACGGGCGCGATGATCCGGTGCGTAATAGCCGGGATAAAGTTTGTCCGTAAAAGTCTGCGGTTGATTGTTGGCTGAATACACATAACCATTCGGCGGATTTTCCGAGTGGGGATTGTCCTTAAAATCATAATACCCCAGCGGTTCATCTTTGCCGCTGGCTCCGTCGAGAAACAGTTTGGAATTCACATGCGCGGGTCGCTTCACGAGACGGGCGGCGGCCCACCAGGCAATGTTTCCGGATGTATCGCCATACATGATGTTAAGCCCCGGTGCATCAACCAAAGCGGCAGCGCGGCGCATCTCATCGATATTCTTAGCGTGGGAAAAATGATAGGCCGCCTGCAGCGCTGTGCTCGGGAATTGGTTTAACGTCCACCACAGTGAAATGGGATCAGATGTCATAGCCGCCAGCGTGTCATTTACGTCATTCAGCAGTGGGCCATGGCGTGATTCCCGCACCTTAAACGTCACATCTTCGGCAAACCGCACCTGAATCGTTTCACTCCGAATCGTCAGATCCTCCCAGTGATCATCGACCCAGACCTGATCGGTATTTTCGGGATTGGCGCGCTCTTTATAAAAATCGACATCATCATTGTGGAACATGGTCAATCCCCATGCAATAGAGCGGCTGCGTCCCACCAGACCAAAGGGGATCCCGGCGGCATAAAAGCCGTAAAAGCTGTTGCTCGGATATTCAAGATGGGCTTCATACCACACGGATGGTTGGGTAAACACAATATGGGTATCGTTGGCCAGCAGTACCTTTCCCGAGGCGGTTTTTTGCCCCGAAATCACCCAGCCATTGCTGCCGATCCATGCGGCAGCCGGCAACCGCTCGAGAATCGGCGAAATGGCCGCGCTGATGGCGGCTGCCGATGAGTTGAAATTTGATCGATGAACCGGAATTTTGCGGGCGCCGGCCGGCCAGCCCAGCTCCCAGTCTTTCAGGTACGACCAACCATACGCTTGGTGCACCTTGGCGACCAGCGGGTCGGTACGAAAGGCCTGGGAAAAGCCAAAGGCCATGAATCCAGCGACCAGGAATATATCCTGAGGGGTAAATTTTTCTTTGGGAATTCTTAAGATCGTAAATTCAATCGGCGTTTTGCCTTTTTCTATAAACTGGTTAATGCCGTCTAAATAGGCCTGCGCAGCTTTTTGGTAAGGGCTGCCACTATCACGGCTCAGCTTTTCTGCCGATCGCCTGGCACTCTCGCCGATTCCGATAGTACGGAAGAATCGATCTGTTTTCACCAGTTTTTGACCGAGGATTTCCGCCATGCGCCCAGCGGCAATCCGCCGCATGATCTCCATTTGGAAAAGGCGCTCCTGCGCATGGACATAACCCAGTGCAAAATAGGCATCGGCCTCATTTCTGGCATATATATGCGGTACGGCCCAGTCGTCAAAATAGACGTCCACTACCCCGTGAAGGCCTTTAAGCACCAGATCGCCTGAATATTGCGGTTTCAGTTGTTGCAGATAAATCACCCCCCCGACCATCAGAAGCACCGCCAGCAGTAGGGTGATCCATATCATTTTGGTCAACAGTTTCATTTGAATATGACTAAATTACGGTTGCAGCGCTTGACGCTCAACTCTGTTTTCTCTATAATCGCCTGAACCTGAATAAAGCTTTCACTATTTATAAATATCTGAATTTGTAAATATTAAGGAAATCTACGGTCGGCCACACGACCACTTAACCCCATGCGGCTGAAGGTGGCTGTTGTGATCGCAAGCGATAGCATGTTGTTTTAGGTTGTGCAAGCAGATACCCGTGTCAGCCAAAGCCGCACATTCAAGGTGTAGACAACGGGTTGACGCTATTTTAAGGATTCAGATCAGATGGATGCAAACGACGATAAATGGCTAAAACACTTTTAGACCGATGTCTGATTTAAATACCATCATTGTTGAAATTGGCTTAACCAACATGCTTTTGATTGGTGTGGGGGTGATGTTGATCGCCGCCCTGATTTTGCTAATCGTTTTGATTCGGCGCCGCGAAATCAGCGCGCGGGAATTTTTCGACAGTCTCGAAAAACAGCAGGAGCATGGCGAACGGTTGGTCCGGGATGAATTTACCGCCAATCGTCAAGAAGCTGCCGGCAACGCCAGATTGGCCCGCGAGGAAATCGGCAGTGCCTTGAAATTTGCCAGTGATTCCCAGCTTAAACAAATGCGTGAAGTCGCCGGTATGCAAAAAGATCAGCTGGATAGTTTTTCCAAGCAGCTGCTGGAGATGACGCAACTGAATGAACAAAAATTTGACGCCATGCGCAAAGCCGTTGAAACCCAGTTGCGAACATTGCAGGAAGACAATAGTCGCAAACTTGAGCAGATGCGCGCGGTGGTGGATGAAAAATTGCAGTCGACGCTGGAAAGACGGCTGACAGATTCCTTTAAACAGGTCAGTGAGCGCCTGGAGCAGGTGTATAAGGGGCTGGGAGAGATGCGCAGCCTGGCTACCGGTGTGGGGGATCTGAAGAAAGTACTGACCAATGTCAAAACCCGGGGCACCTGGGGAGAAATCCGTCTCAGCCATATACTGGAGCAAATCTTGACGCCGGACCAATATGCCGTCAATGTGGCTACCAAAAAAGACAGCAGCGAGCGGGTGGAGTTTGCCATCAGGCTGCCCGGCCCGGATTCGCATCCGGAAAAAGTGGTGTGGCTGCCCATCGATTCGAAATTTCCCCAGGAGGATTACCAGCGACTGCTGGATGCCCAGGAGGCCGCCGATAAAAACCTGGCGGAAAAATCCATTAAAAGCTTGGAGATGCGTGTAAAAGCCGAAGCCAAGGCCATCCGGGAAAAATATATCGATCCTCCCCAGACAACTGATTTTGGGATCATGTTTTTACCGGTGGAGGGCCTGTATGCCGAAGTGCTAAGGCGCCCGGGTTTATGCGACAGCCTGCAAAGAGAGTATCGCATCGTGGTGACCGGGCCGACTACCTTGGCGGCGCTGTTAAACAGCCTGCAGATGGGATTTCGCACCCTGGCCATTGAGAAACGATCCAGTGAAGTCTGGGAATTACTCGGGATTGTCAAAACCCAATTTGACAAATTTGGAAACGTATTGGCCAAAACCAAAAAGAAGCTGCAGGAGGCCAGCAACACCATTAATCAGGCCGAGGTGCGCACCCGGGTGATTACGCGCAAGCTGAACAAGGTACAGGAATTGCCCAAAATGGATTCGGCCAAACTGATAGAATCGGTGGCCATTGATGACGATGAAGAAGTTGAGACGGATTCCTAGATGTTTCAGGTGTCAGGTGTCAGTTCTAAGGTTCAAAGGTTCAGCGTTCAAAGGTTCAGAGGTTTGATAACTGCTTCATACGAGCCGATGTCAAAAAAGACAGTTGACATAACCCTGAACCTCTGAACCCAGAACCTGAATGCTGTAGAAATTGAAATGCTCCGAACATTCCAATATTGAATTTAAGAAGGCTCTGCATGAATGTGAACCCATCTAGCAAGCTCGACTCCCATGACCGGCGAATTCTGTTGAATACCTGCTATGGTCATTTTATGAGCCATTTTAACATGCTGGTTTTCCCCGCCCTGGTGTTGCCGCTGATGGCACGCCTGGACATGCCCATGGCACAGGTCCTGTCACTTAGCTTCTGGATGTATCTTCTGTTCGGACTGACCGCTTTGCTCTGGGGGCTTCTGGCGGATCGCTTCGGCGCCCGACCCCTGCTGCTTATTTATTTTTTGGGAGCGGGTTTTGCCAGTTTTGCGGCCGCTTTGTGGCTGGATACCCCGCCTTTATTGAGTACCGCGCTGGCGGCTCTGGGCTTCTTTTCCGGAATTTACCATCCGGCAGGTCTGGGGCTGATATCCAAGGAGATGTCGCGTATCAGCATCGGTATGGGATATAATGGAATGTTTGGTAATTTAGGTCTGGCTATGGCGCCGCTGTTGACCGGCATCATGAATTGGCTCTGGGGCCCCCAGGCCGCCTATGTGTGTCTGGGCGCGCTGAACCTGGTCGGCGCAATGCTGATGGTAGCCTACCCAATTAGCGTATCAGGCGCCGACACCGCCAAAGAAAAAAGCGATGGAAAGGGCATTCTGGGCGCCTTTATCATTCTGCTGGCCGCTATGATGCTGGGTGGCATTGTCTATCGGGGTGCCACGGTGATTTTGCCGGCTTACTTTGAATTAAAGACCCCCATGCTGTATCAATGGCTGACTGCGGCAAGCCAGGACGGAATTTCACAAAACCTGGTGGCAACCACCATTACTTCGATTATTTTCCTGATTGGTGTTTCGGGGCAATTCAGCGGTGGGCAATGTGCCGATCGCTATGATCCGGGCATATCCTATTTAATTTTTTTTGGGATTGCCGGTCTGGCGGCTTTCTGGATGGCCCTAACGCGGGATTTGCTGCTCGTCGGTCTGGCGGTGATATTTTTCTTCTTTTTGCTCGGGATGCAGCCGATTGAAAACACGCTGGTGGCCAGATTTGCCCCTAAACGATTTCATCATTCCGCTTTTGGTGCCAAATTCGTGTTGACCTTTGGTGTCGGGTCTCTGGCTGTAAAGGGCGTGGCTGCCATTGAAACAAGCTTTACGATTGAAACGGTATTTATCTGTCTGGCAACTGTTGCCGCCATGGCGCTGGGATTTATCGGATGGCTAATCGCAACATGCAGCAGGCGCGATGTGTGCGAGGGGAGCATTCCCGCAGATGCCCAGTTGCCGACCACCAAAGCCTAAGCCAAGTCCAACGGGCCTGTATCTATATCTAATATGACCACAAAGGCACAAAGCGCACAAAAAAGATCAAAACAAGTAAAACACTTTGTGGTTTCACGAAATGTAAAGACACTTTCTGGAGTAGACCATGTCGCCACCCGTCTATTGGGCCGATAAATATGTTGAAAACAAACGTACCGCCACTGAAGCCATTGCCTTGATCAAACCGGCCCAACGCGTATTTATCGGTTCATCCTGCGGAGAACCCCAGCATCTGGTGCGGGCCCTTTCCGAAGCATCCAACACTTTCAAAGACATTGAGATCAATCGACTGATGACCATGGAAACCACTCCGTTGACGCTGATTGCCGATAAAACCCGCGATCAGAGTCTCAATATTCGGTCGTTCTACCTGGGCTCGGCAAAACCCAAGGCCATTGCCCGCAACAAGCGATTTATCACACCGATCAATCTTTCCGCGGTGCCGCGATTATTTAAAAGCCGGCTGCTGCCGATTCACGTTGCGTTGATTCAGGTGTCCCCGCCGGATGATTTTGGCTGGATGAGTTTGGGGGTATCAGTGGACATCACCCTGGCGGCTGCGCTGTCCGCCGACCTGGTCATTGCCCAGGTCAATAGGCACATGCCCCGGGTGCTGGGGCGCAGCTTTATGCATGTCAACGACGTGGATGTGTTTGTCGAACATGACGAGCCCCTGCTGACCATCGGGGAAGCGCCGGAACTCAAAGCGGCCAATGATATTGGACGCTTGATTGCACGCTTGATCGAGGATGGCTCCACGATGGAAATCGGGTTGGGATCCACCCATCAGGCCACCCTGCTGGCATTGGCGGATAAAAATGATCTGGGCATCCACACCCAGTATATAACCAATGATATCATGCATCTTTTTTCGCGGGGCGTGATTACCAACCGCAAAAAAGGCTATAACGAAGACAAAATCGTGGCATCGGGTGCCCTCGGTACTGAAGAGCTGTATGAATTCTTAAATGACAATCCGGCCATCGAATTTTATCCTTCCGATTATGTCAACGACCCGATGCTGATTGCGCGTCACAACAAAATGGTCTCTATGAACGTTGCTATGAGCATTGATTTGACCGGCCAGGTGGCAGCAGATGCGCTGCCCTACAATCATTTTTCCGGCATCACCGGGATGCTTGATTTTTTGCGCGGTGCGGTTCAATCCCCGGGGGGCAAGTCCATTATGATGCTGCCGGCTACCGCGCTAAAAGGACAAAAGAGCCGTATTGTGCCCCAGCTGGATGATGAGGCTGTGGTGGTCCCCAGAGGCGATGTGCATTATGTGGTCACCGAATACGGCGTAGTGAATTTATTTGGCAAAAGCTTGCAGGAAAGGGCAATGGCCATGATCAGCATAGCGCATCCGGAGTTTCGGGATGAGTTGTTTCATGAAGCCAAAAATATGGGGCTCTTGAGTGCCGAACGAACCCTGAATGAATCCATTCACGGCGTCTACCCCATTCATCTGGAGGAAACGGTCGAAATCGGCAACGAGGCCGTCACTATCAGACCTGCCAAGCCGGTGGATGAACGCCGCATTCAAGAGCATTTTTACAACCTGGACAAAGATGATGTTGTCAGCCGTTTTTTTCACGAAAAAACCAGTTTTGTTCACGATGACGTCAAAGGGGTGTCCTTGATTGATTATATCAATGATCTGACCATCCTGGCGGTCGTCGGCGAGTTTGGTTTTGGCCAGGTGGTCGGGATCGGTGAATGCCTGTTTGATCCTGCGAGCAATGAGGCTGAGGTTGCCTTTTCGATCAGCAAGGCGTATCAAAATAGGGGTCTGGGCAAAATTTTGATGGAAAAGCTGGCATCCGCGGCGCGCGACAATGGTATTGTCGGGTTGGTGGCCTATACCTCAACCCAGAATAGAGGCATGATCAAGCTGTTTAAATCATTGCCTTATAAAGTCGACAGTTTTTTTGACGGCGATATGCTCAAGCTGAGCTGTAAGTTCAATAAACCTGCGTAGCCAAGGTTTTGAAAGTTCAGGGTTCAAAGGTTCAGAGGTTCAATGGTTTGGCCGCTGGTAACTTGCTTCTTGCTGCTGGCATTTTCTCTGACCAGCTGCCAGAAGCAAGAAGCCACTGATTTACCGGCTTCCAGTAGCCAATAGCCAGAAGCATATGACTAACCCAATACCAAAAACAAGTGACCCAGTGAAGGAAATCTGAGATGACAATCCACAAGATCACTTTTTTACCGCATGAGGCCGATATTGAGGTGCCCAAGGGCGAAACAATAATCCATGCTGCCATGGAAGCTGGTGTGCATGTGAATGCCTCCTGCGGCGGAGAAGGCGTCTGCGGTAAATGCCGCGTTCGGATCGAGGAAGGGACGGTTGACGGCGGCATCAGCGAAAAGATCAGTCAACAAGACCAGGAAAAAGGCTTTCGACTGGCCTGCCAGGCCCAGGTGAAAAGTGATCTGCTCGTTCGCATCCCGGTTGAGTCCGCCATGGATGCCAGTGCTTTGCGCAGCCAGATGGCGCCGCGTAAAACCGCGCACATTCAGGAAATGGATTTTGATGAGTTGAAGGAAAAAGGCCTGTTTGTGGCGCCGGTGGAAAAAAAGTTTTTGCAGCTGCCAGAACCGACGCTGCAGGACAATCTGTCGGATATGACGCGGCTGATCAGCTATTTAAAGGCACAACACGATGAGCATCGTTTGGACGTGGCCCTTTCAGTAATTCGTAAAATTCCGGATATCATCCGGCAAAAGGATTTTGAAGTCACCGCCACCCTCGTGCGCCCGGTTCGCGATATCGGCAAAACCCGCTTGATCAACGTTCAAACAGGAGATACCACCGATCGCAGCTATGCAATTGCCATGGATATCGGGACCACCACCATTTATGGGCAAGTGATCGATCTTATCAGCGGTGCTGTTATGGCCGAGCACGGGGAATTCAACGGCCAGATCAGTTATGGGGAGGATGTCATTTCCAGAATCGTGTACGCTGAAAAGCCGGACGGTCTGCAGCGCCTGCATGAAGTTGTGATGAAAACCATCAATAAAATATTGGACAAGATTATCGAAAAATCCGGTATTGATCATGAGGATTTATCGACCATCACCCTGGCTGGAAATACCACCATGACCCAGCTGCTGCTCAAAATTAACCCACGCTATATTCGGCGTTCACCTTATGTGCCGGCGGCAACGCTGTATCCGCCCACCCGGGCCAAAGATCTGGGGATGGCGGTCAGTGATCACGTGTCGGCTCTGGTTTACCCGGCGGTTTCTAGCTATGTTGGCGGCGATATTGTGGCAGGTGTCATGGGCTCTGGCATTTATCGTACGGAAAAGCTAACCCTTTATATGGATGTGGGCACCAATGCCGAAATTGTGATCGGCAACAAAGACTGGCTGGCCTGCGCGGCCTGTTCAGCCGGGCCGGCTTTTGAAGGCGGCGGTCTCAAGTACGGCATGCGTGCCGAAAAAGGTGCCATCGAAGATTTTTCGATCGACCCGGTGACCTATGAGCCCATGATCATCACCATCGGCAATGTTCGACCCAAAGGCATCTGCGGATCCGGTTTGATTACCATGGTGGCCACCCTGTTTGAGATGGGTGTCCTTAACAACCTGGGAAAATTTAATCGCGATTTGGCCACTGATCGTATTCGGGAACATGAAGGGGTTTATGAGTTCGTGCTGGCCTGGAAGGATGATACCCAGATTGACCGCGATGTTGTATTGACCGAAATCGATATTGAAAACCTCATTCGGGCCAAGGGCGCCATTTACAGCGGCTGCATGACCCTGCTGACCGAAGTCGGTATGAACATACAGGATATCGAACACATTATCCTGGCCGGTGGTTTCGGCAGCTATGTGGATTTGGAAAAAGCCATGGTGATTGGGCTGCTGCCCGAAATGGATCCCACTAAAGTCACCTTTATCGGTAACGGCTCGTTGATGGGTGCCCGCATGAGCAGCCTGACCAATCGCATCCGCAAAGATGTGGTCGAGGTGACTGATAAAATGACCAATTTTGAATTGTCCGACACGCCATCTTACATGGATAATTATATTGCCGCCTTGTTTTTGCCCCATACCGACATCAATCAATTTCCCAATTTAAAAGCCCGCCTGGAAGCCCGACAGAAAAACCGATAATGAATCGGATTTATTAAGAAATTGCTATTTAGTGAGGCTCTGCTCTTGACAAAGCTATCCACCCTAGATAAATAGCAATATTCTGCATTTAGCATATGCTGGGGGGACCCCTAGACACGTGATAACCATCGACGAGTGACAGGTTGCAGAAACGTGATTTTGGGGTTCGAAATTACTTCCCACCGCGATAATAAAGACATGATATCTACCGTCTGTAGATTCAATCATACAAAAAAATAATATACGAAAGGGGGCTGATAAAACCTGGAGCACCCGTGGGGGCTTGCTCTGCCGTAGTTAAGGGGATCGTTTCAAGAAACAAATAACATTAATCACCTCAATAGCTGTTGGATAGAGACAAGGAGGTAACATTGGGTTTTGAATTTACGAAAGAAAAATATTCCGGTGCAATAAAGGAAATTACGTTAGGAGAGGGAGATAAGGCCGTCACGGTTGGCGGTGCCGCCTGTTATCCATTTTACAGTTTCGAAGGCGAAATGCCCCATAAACCCAGGGTTGCCATGGAAGTATGGGATATGGAACCGGAGGAATGGCCCGAAGCCGCTTTAAGCCCGTTTAAAGATGTCATCTCAGACCCGGCGGCCTGGGCAAAGAAATGTGTCGATGAATACGGAGCCGATATGATCGTGCTGCAACTTAAAAGCACCGATCCCAACGGCCAGGATGCCGGTGCGGATGCCGCGGCAGCCACGGTCAAAAAAGTCCTCGACGCCATCGACGTGCCGCTGGCCGTCTGGGGCACAGCCAATGTTGAAAAAGATGAGGAAGTGCTCAAGAAAATTGCCGAGGAGTGCCAGGGCGCAAATCTGATTTTGGGCCCGGTGGAGGACAAAAACCACAAGGGCATTGGCGCGGCTGCCATGGGTTTCGGGCATACCATTATCGCTTCATCTCCCATTGATGTGAACTTGGCCAAACAATGCAACATCCTGCTGGAAAACCTGGGGGTCTCGATGGACAAACTAATCATCGATCCCACCACCGGTGGTCTGGGCTACGGTTTGGAGTATTCCTACTCGGTCATGGAGCGCATCCGCATGGCGGCTTTGGCGCAGGGGGATGACAAATTGCAGCTGCCCCTGATCAACAACCTGGGCAACGAGGTTTGGAAATGTAAAGAGGCCAAGCAGCCTGTGGATGAAGCGCCCACTTTGGGCGATCCGGAAAAACGGGGTATCTTGATGGAAGCTGTTGGCGCTGTTGCTTATCTGATGGGCGGTTCTGATGTGCTGATCATGCGCCATCCTGAATCGATTCGGCTGGTCAAAGCCTATATCGATCTGGTGTATGACGGCGGTGTGGCCACCGATGTTCCCGGTATTACCAAACAGTTGGGTGATGTCGATATCGATCTGCTGGCGCTGTCTCCGGATCCGGATCTGACCATCGAAGAGGAAAAGAAAGCCGCACCGGCTGCCAAAAAGAAAGCGGCTCCCAAGCCCGAGAAGAAGGCCGCACCGGCTGCCAAAAAGGAAGCGGCACCTGAACCGGCCAAAGAAGTAGCAGCACCGGCTGCCGCTGCAGCGCCCAAGGCCGAAGCGGCACCTGAAGTGGATGCGGCTGCAAACGCCGAAGCGGCTGCCAAGGCCAAAGCCGAAGCCGAAGCCAAAGCCAAAGCCGATGCCGAAGCGCAGGCCAAAGCCGCTGAAGAAGCCAAAGTAAAGGCCGAAGCCGAAGCCAAAGCCAAAGCCGAAGCCGAGGCCAAAGCGCAGGCTGAAGCGGCGGCTAAAAAGGCTGCTGAAGAAAGAGCCAAAATTGAAGCCGAGCTCGATGAGGTCCGGCAGAAGCGGGTCAAAGAGCGCGCTGACCTGGCGGCCAAACGCGCTGCAGCTGCTAAGAAGGACGCCAAAAAGACAGCGGCCGAGGTTCAAAAATCGATGGCTGAAAAACTCATCGATAATCTGAACTGGATCCATAAACGAAAGTGATAACCGGCTGTCGACGTCGCCGAAGTGTTCAGACACCGACGGTCAACCATAAATCCAATTAGTGGGGAGGAACCACATATGCCAGAAACAACGGACAAGAAACTAGCAAAACCCGAAAAGGCCAAAAAAGTTGCTGACCCGGTGGCGGCTTCAATTGACCAGGCCAGTCAGCAAATGATCCGGCGCGCCCAGGAACTGGGCATCGAGACCGTCTTTGATCGCGCCGTCACCATGAAACCCTGTAATATTGGTATCCAGGGCACCTGTTGTAAAAATTGTGCCATGGGCCCCTGCCGTCTGCCGCTTCCAAAATCCGGCATCGAAGGTGAAGACGAACGCAAGGGACTGTGCGGCGCGACCGCCAACACCATCGCCGCACGCAATTTTGCCCGTATGGTGGCGGCCGGATGTGCAGCCCATTCAGATCATGGGCGCAATGTTGCCGAAGTCTTTCTGGCAGTTGCCAACAAAGAAACCGGTGACTACAAAATTAAAGACCCCAACAAACTGATCGCAATCGCCCCCCATTTTGGGGTGGACGTCAAAGTCGAAGTGGATGGCGAAGAGGTCGACCGCAACCTGGACGAAATTGCCCTCGAAGTGGCTGAAAAAGCCATAGCTGAATGGGGCAAACCTGAAGGCGAGCTGGATTATCTCAAGCGCGCTCCCAAGCCGCTGTATGAACGCTGGCAGAAGCTGGGCGTGCTGCCGCGCAACATCGACCGTGAAGTTGTGGAGATCATGCATCGCACTCATATGGGCGTTGATCAGGACTACAAAAACATCGTTAAACAATGCACCCGGGCTGCGCTGGCCGACGGTTGGGGCGGTTCGATGATGGCCACCGATCTGCAGGATGTCATGTTCGGCACGCCCTTTCCGCTGCAGACCGAAGCCAATCTGGGCATCATGAAAGAAGATCAGGTCAACATTATTATTCACGGGCATGAACCGGTTCTGTCCGAGATGATCGTAGCTGCCGCCCAATCAAAAGAAATGATCGATTACGCCAAAACAAAGGGCGCCAAAGGCATTCAGCTGGGCGGTATCTGCTGTACCGGCAACGAGATCCTGCAGCGTCACGGCGTGCCGCCAGCCGGCACCTTCCTGCAGCAAGAGCTGGCCATTGTCACCGGTGCCTGCGATGCCATGGTGGTGGATGTTCAGTGTGTGTTTCAAAACCTGGCCAATGTGGCCAAATGTTTCCACACCAAATTGATCACCACCCACCCGATTGCCCGCATGGAACAGGACAATGTGACCCACATCGAATTCGATGAGCACCATGCCATGGAAGATGCCAAGAAAATCGTTAAAATGGCCATCGATAATTTCGAAAACCGCGGTGCCGACGTCATGATCCCCGCCCAGAAGGCCGCACAGATTGCGGGTTTCGGCGTGGAGTCGATTCAATATCATCTGGGAGGCTCCTTCCGCGGGTCTTACTACACCCTAAATGACAATATTATCAACGGTCGCATCCGAGGGGTTGCCGGTGTGGTGGGTTGCAACAATGCGCGCAACCGCCATAACGAAGCCCATCTGACGCTGGTCAAAGAGCTGGTCAAAAATGACGTCATCGTTCTGACCACCGGTTGCAACGGCATCGCCTGCGCCATGGAAGGTTTGCTGACACCGGGCGCTGCGCATGTTTACTGTGGGCCTGGTTTGGCTGAGGTGTGTGAGACCGTGGGTATTCCGCCGGTGCTGCACCTGGGCTCCTGTGTGGACAACAGCCGTATTTTACTGGCGGCCACCGAAGTGGTTAAGGCCGGCGGGCTGGGCAATGACCTTCAGGACCTGCCGGCGGCCGGCGCCGCTCCGGAGTGGATGAGCGAAAAAGCCATCAGCATCGGTCAGTATTTTGTGGCCTCAGGTGTCTATACCCTGTTCGGCGTCAATCTGCCGGTCACCGGCGCGCCGGTATTTCAACAGTATCTGTTTGAAGAGCTGGAGAAAATCTACGGTGGCAAGTGGGATCTGGCAGCCGATCCGCTCGAAATGGCGCGCAAAATGATCGCCCATATCGATAAAAAGCGCAAAGAGCTCGGCATCGACAAAGCCCGCGAGCGGGTCCTGATGGACATGGCGGATCGCCAGCGCCTTGAAGCATAAACAAAAACAGGTATGCAGGGATTGCATCCCTCAATTAACAATTTAAAATCCTCAAAAAAGGAGGAAACTGTATGTCTAGGTTAGTTGCATTTGCCGCAATTCAAGGCGGCTACAATGTTGTGTCGCAGGTTGAAGGCGAATACCAAAAAGCGCTGGATACCTTTAACGCAGATACCAAGGTGGGATTTCCCAACACCGCCTACTATCTGCCGGTCATTTATTCGCTGTTGGGAATCAAAGTTGAAACCCTGGAAGACATCAAAAAGCCGCTGGATGTGGCGCGCGAGCTTCTGCCGCCGCACATTAAAGGCATGAACCATCTGCCCTATCTGGGGCCCCTTCTGGATGCCGGCATGGCCACTCTTTTTGCTTTTGAGATCAGAGAGGTCCTGCGCTACTTGAACGAGCCGGATTTTTATCACCATTCCGAGGACATCGATGAGGATGCCGGTAAAATATGGCTGGGTGCCGCCGATGACACTGTTTTCCGTAAACGCGGTGTCGAGTTTGTGGACGGCTCTGCTCCGGGGTTTGCCGCCATCGTGGGCGCCGCCCCGAGTCCTGAAATCGCCAAAGAGATTGTCGAGGATTACCAGAGGCGCAGTCTGTACATTTTCCTGGCAGCCGGCCACAACAATACCTCGGTGGCCCAGCAGCTGCTGGAAGCCGGGGTTCAGATTGGCTGGAATACCCGCATCGTGCCTTTTGGTCCGTATATTTCATCGGCTATTTTTGCGCTGGGCTTTGCCAACCGCGCGGCGATGGCTTTCGGCAACGTCCAACCGGGCGATTATAAAACCATGCTGCTCTACAACAAAAACCGCATCTTTGCCTTCGTAAATGCGCTGGGCGAGGTCGGCACCGATTGGGCCGGTGCGGCTGCGGGATGTGTCAACTGGGGTTTTCCGACCCTGGCCGACACCGATATCCCCGAAGTGCTGCCCACCGGTATCTGTACCTATGAGCATGTGGTGGCCAACGTAACCCATGAAGAGATGGTCCAAAAATCGGTTGAAGTCCGCGGCCTGAAAGTCAGCGTATCTGAGATCGAAATTCCTTGCTCTTTCGGACCGGCCTATGAAGGCGAGCGTGTGCGCGGTGCCGATCTGTTCGCCCAGATGGGCGGCGGTAAGACCCAGGCCACCGAGCTGGTCAAAATGGCTGAAATGAATGAAATCGACGACGGCAAAGTCGAAGTAATCGGACCGGACATTACCGAACTCAAAGAGGGCGAGACCATGCCGCTGGGTATTTATGTCCAGATCGCAGGCCGTGAGTTTCAGACGGATTTTGAGCCGATCATCGAGCGCCAGATCCATCACTTGATCAACTATATTCAGGGCATCATGCACATCGGCCAACGCGATATTGCCTGGATCCGGGTCAGCAAAGCCGCTATCGAAAAGGGCTTTACCCTCAAAGATATCGGCACGGTGCTACACGCCAAATTCCATCAGGATTTCCAGAAGATCGTCGACAAGGTCCAGGTCACCCTTTACACCGATCAAAAGGATGTGGATGATCTGACCAAGCGCGCCCGGTCCGAATACAAAGCTCGCGACGAGCGTGTCGAAAAGATGACCGATGAAGATGTGGAAACCTATTACTCCTGCACCCTGTGCCAGTCCTTTGCGCCCAATCATGTCTGTACGGTCAGCCCCGAGCGCACCGGACTGTGCGGCGCCTATAACTGGATGGACTGCAAGGCGTCTTTTGAAATCAATCCCACCGGCCCCAACCAGCCGATTGAAAAGGGCGAATGCCTGGATCCGGTTCTGGGCCAGTGGCAGGGTGTCAATGAATTTGTGCAGAAGGCTTCCCGCGGAGCCGTGGATCATTACAACTTTTACTCGATGGTTATTGATCCCATGACCACCTGCGGCTGCTGCGAATGTATCGCCGCCATGCTGCCGTCCTGCAACGGTGTGATGACAGTAGGTCGGGATTATTCCGGTGAGACACCCTGCGGTATGAAGTTTACCACCTTGGCCGGTGTTATGGGCGGCGGCGCATCTTCGCCGGGCTTTGTCGGTCATTCCAAATTCAACATCACCCAGCGCAAGTTCATCCTTGGCGATGGGGGCATCAAGCGCCTGGTGTGGATGCCGAAGGAACTGAAAGAGGAAATCCGCGAACGGCTGGTCAGACGGGGTGAGGAAGTCGGCATTCCGGATCTGGTTGACCGCATTGCGGACGAGACCGTCGGTGTCACCGAGGAAGAGATTCTGCCCTTCCTGCAGGAGAAAAAACATCCGGCGCTGGAGATGGATCCAATCATCGGAGGATAAAACATCAGTTGCGGGTATACGGGTTACGGGTTGTGTGTTTAGCAAAAATACACGCGCAACTCGTGATCCCAACCCGGAACCCGAAACGCGTAACACGCGACTCGTAGATAAGGAGATAAAGAATGGCATTAACCGGTATTCAGATTTTTAAACTATTGCCGAAAACCAACTGCAAGGAATGCGGTGTGCCGACCTGTCTGGCATTTGCCATGAATCTGGCCTCCGGCAAAGCGGAATTGGACAGCTGCCCTTATGTTTCAGATGAGGCCCGGGAGCAACTGGCTGAAGCCTCCGCACCACCGATTCGCCCGGTGCCCATCGGCAAAGGTGTTCGCGCTGCCACAACGGGAGGGGAAACGGTCCAGTACCGTCACGAAAAAACGTTTTTTAATCCCACCCTGCTGGCCGCCACGGTTCAATCCGACATTGCGGAGTCTGATCTCGACACCAAACTAAAGGCTTGGAATGCTTTTCAATATGAACGGGTAGGCTTGAATTTGCGGCCCGAACTGGTGGCCCTCAAAGATGCCAATGGCGACAAGGATGCGTTTGCCAATACGGCCAAAAAAATTGCCGAAACTTCTGAATTCAACCTGGTGCTGATGACTGAAGATCCCGGCGTTATGAAGGCCGCCGTTGATGTTTGTGGGTTCAAACGTCCGTTACTGTACGCCGCCACTGACGACAATGTGGCAGAGATAGGGGCTGTGGCCAAGGAACAAAGCTTGCCCGTAGCCATAAAGGCTGATTCGGTGGAAGGCCTGGTGCCGTTGAGCGAAAAACTCACGGAGATAGGAATTAAGGATATCGTTCTGGACCCCGGATCCCGTGAAATTAAACAGGCCCATCAGGACCAGGTGGCCATCCGCCGGGCGGCGCTCAAGGACCTGAACCGCTCAGTGGGCTATCCCACCATCCTTTTTCCAAACGAAATGGCCTCCAATCTGGACATGGAAACATTGATTGCCGGCACCTTTGTTGCCAAATACGGCGGCATTGTTGTGCTATCGGATTTTACCGGCGAAAGCTTGTTTCCCCTCCTGCTGGAACGCTTAAACATTTATACCGATCCCCAGCGACCCATGACGGTGACCGAAGGTATTTATGAAATTAACAATCCGGATGAAAACTCACCGGTCATGGTGACGACCAATTTTGCGCTGACCTACTTTATCGTATCCGGTGAAATTGAAGGCAGTCGGGTTCCCTCCTATTTGTTGATCAAGGATTCTGAGGGGCTATCGGTTATGACCGCCTGGGCGGCTGGCAAATTTGCCGGTGATGATGTGGGCATGTTTGTCAAAAAGTCCGGCATTGCGGACAAAGTCAAGCACCAGGAACTGGTCATTCCGGGGTATGCAGCCGCCATTGCCGGGGATGTTGAGGAAGAACTGTCGGGCTGGAAGATTACGGTAGGGCCCAGAGAAGCGGCCCATATCCCTGGATTCCTCAAGGCAAAATAACCCTTTCGATTGGCGATTGACCGCTGCCTGACACATGCGGTTCAATCGCCAATCGGAACTGTAAACTGGTCGATGAGAAAAGGGAGGGTCTATGTATTTAATCGGAGAAAGCTTAAACGTCATATCAACAAAGATCGGCACGGCCTTCAAAGAACGGGATCCCAAGCCGATTCAGGAGGAAGCCCTTTTCCAGAAGGAAAAGGGAATGGATTACATTGACATCAATCTCGGTCCGGCCAAAAAAGACGGCCACGAATTGATGCCCTGGGTAGTGGAGACTGTGCAGGAGGTTGTCCCGGATGTACCGTTGGCGCTGGATACGTCCAATATCGATGCCATCGAGGCGGCGCTCAAGGTTTACAAACCAACATCCCTGCCACCGCTGGTGAATTCGATCATGGTTCGCCCCGAGCGGTACGAGCGCATGGTGCCGCTGGCTGCTGAACACAACGCGGACTTTATTGCCCTGATGTGGGGACCCGAGGGGTTGCCGCGGGATGAAAATGAACGGGCGGCGCTGGCGGTTGAGTTACTCTATTTTGCCAATGAGGCCGGAATTCCCAACGATAAAATCTGGGTTGACGGCATTGTAACCCCCGTCAATATTCAGCAGCCCCAGTTGATCAGCCTGATGACTTTCCAACAAATGCTGCCTGAAATTGCGCCGGAAGCCAAAAGCACCTGCGGTCTTTCAAATATTTCCAACGGACCGCCGGACCACCTGCGCCCGATTTTGAATCAGACCTACATGGTCATGCTAGAAAAATATGGCATGTATTCTGTGATCGCAGACCCTCTGGATGACACGCTGATCGATATCGCTAAGGGCAAACGCCAGGACATCGTTGACTTGATAAACGGCATGCTGGACGGCAACGAGCCGGACATGGCGTCACTTTCTGAAGAAATGCAAAATTACGCTAAAACCGTCAACGTCATCCTTGGAAATTCGTTGTATTCTGATTCCTGGCTTGAGTTGTAAGATCAAGTTGCCCTTCGACCGCGCTCAGGGCTGTGGGCCCTACGACTGCGCTCAGGACTGTTGGCCTGTCGAAAGGCCTGTTGAACGTCAAAATGCGCTTTTTGAATAGGGGCTGTGCGCGCGTAAATCGCATAATATCAAATCGAAAAAAGCCTCTCCCGCTATGGGGGGAGGCTTTTTTGGTTTTATTTGGGCAACTGATTTTTATCTTTTATGGGTGGCAGACGAAATTCACATTGTCGCGCGAACCCCCTGCGTTTCCTTGAAATTGGCCATGAACTTTGGTACGCTTAGCTCATAGGTTCAGAGGTTCTGGGTTCAGAGGTTCAAAGGTTCAGGCCCTTGGATCTTTTCCTCTGGCCATCGACTTTATATCTTTCAGATTTTTCTGTTTGTCTAACCTCTGAACCCTTGAACGTTGAACCTTTGAACCAGCGGCTGATACTTGATAGCCTGTAAGTGAAACCATTTATGTTTGATTTTCTGCTTTTTTAAGGAAAGACGAGCAGCAGTGAAAGTTAAATCCAAAGCACTTGAAGTGAATTTGGCCGACTATCATGTCGATGTCGCCATTGATGAAAAATATGCAACCCTTCAGGAAGTCTTGTCCCAATATTACGGGTTGATGGAGGGGCTAAACACGCTGTTAAAGGAGCTGTCTCATCCGTATAAGAACTGGCGCTTCATTGTCATCGAAACTCGCAAGTATTCCCTCGAATATTTTCATCTGATAAAAAAACATCCCAAAGGACCGGCAGCAGCGCAGCTGCTAATCGATATTTTCTTTGATGCCATAGATTCCGAGGTTGAAATGAACGTCAAAATCGATGCCATTGATAATCTGCAGCTGTTTTTGCAAAAGGTCCTCAAGGATTCAGGCTCGGAAATAGAGATATTTTTGCCGCCGATCGACAGCGCTTTTTCGCGTATCAGCGATTTACCCGATGATATTTTTGCCCTCTTTGCGCGTAGCTACTATCAAATCGATCGCTTGGCTGAGACCTTCCTGAACTGCGTGCCGAAATCAGATGGTGTTTTTAACACCATCAACCGCCTGTTGATTAAATTTTATCGCGTTACCTATGCCTACTGGTTGAGCGAAAGAGACCCGCAAGCCTGGTTTGCAGGGGAAATGTCTGAAAGGGACCAGCGCAGCACGTATTTGCCATTTTTTAAAAGCATATCGCACACACAGCTGGTAGACTGGAACCAGCAACTTAAGCAGATGATGCATCATCAACGTCTTGATTCTGACAAAACACTGAAGGCGCTGTTGAAACTTCCCGGGTTTAATCAGATTGTCGAGCAGTATCGCCACATTCCGCGGCATCTGTTAAACAAGGCCGGCGGAAACGGGCGCGGTCGGCATCTTAAGCTCATATTTTTATTTCATATAATGAGCATCACCGGTCTATCGCTTATTCATCGACAAACCTTACGCGATATTAACCAGACCCTGGGCTGGATTATCGAAAATGAAAATTACCGTGACATTCAAAATCTGATCGAGAAAACCTTTTCCATCCTGAAAGAGCGTGCCAGTATGTATCCGGCCACGACGCTGAACTGTGTGCTCAACATGGGACAAGGCGTCTACAAAACCGACGATATCGACCTCATCAATTTTTTCATCGATTCGGTCATTGATTTAGGCTTTGCCGCACCGAATATTCAGGGCGTTGACAACAATTGGCAGATACAGGTTAACAAGACCCATATTTTAAACATTCGCACCTGGCTGGAGCTGATCAAATTAGACCCCAAACGATCCATTCGCCTGCTTTCCGCCCTGATTATTCATCTGTCCCTTTGCGGTGTATTTATCAAGGATATTGATCTTTTTCCTCGCGATATTACCCAATTGTTAAACAGTGGCATCGGTCCTGTTTATAACCTTGCCAAACAGCTCACGCGCCTGTTTCCGGTATATTTCAATGATATTGGAGCTGAGGGCCGGCTAAGGGATATTTCGACACGCATTGATGAAATTTCTCAGCGCCGGGACATTCTCATCCACTATCTCAGAAAGCAAAGTCATGTGGAAAGCAGCAATCGCATCATCGATCTGATGGAGGCGGTTCTCTATTTTTGGCAATCACGCGATAAAACCCGTCTGGAACCTTATATCCCCCCTGCTATTTATGATCAGATCGAAACTCAAGGACTGTTCATTGATGGTGTTTTTCAAATAATGGGCCATCTAAAGGAAAAGGGTATTCGCAATCCAAATGATCTGCTGGCGATAAGTGAGAAAAACATCGCCCACTGGTTGGAAACCATCAAAGGCGTTCCCGCGCTCGACCGGGAGCGTGTGGAACTTGCGGCAGCATTCTATAAGATACTGAACCAGAAATATAATTTCGATTTAATTGAGCTGGATGCCTACCTTGCCCAATTGCGAACAGAGGCGTTACCGGATTTAAATCGGCTCGAGCTGGCCTTTGTCGAACCGGATTTGCACAAGCGGTTGTTTATGCTGCTTGAGTATATGGAAAAATTACAGGCCGTCATTTTATCTGAAGAAACATATGAAATCCGCCAGGACATTTATAAAAAAAGACATATCACCATCGATATACCGTCAATGTACGGCAGTTATCATGAAATGAAATTTGACTGCCTGGGGCTTACCTTTCGGATCGAGTCACTGGTCAATGTTCTTTTTGAGCAGCTGATTGAAAATATTGACCTGAGTCTGATTACCAAGGCCACTTTTCATCAAATATACAGTTTGTTGCGATTGTTTGACAGAGCCTTGAAGCTGGACGGCATTTCATCCAAGGAATTCGAACGCCAGCTTGAATTTTTAGCCCATTCCCTGGAGGTCAAAGGCTTTACCTTAACGCAATATCTGGATATTTTTAAAGGATTTGCCCAGGCCGTCAAGAACATGGTCAATGATTATTTTAATAATATTCATGGCCAGAACCTAACCCGGATTTTTGCCCAGACACCGCTGGGCACACTGTTGCCGAAATTTCTACCTTCAGGTGAAACCATTGATAGCGAAAACCTGCAATTGCGTGTTTCCGAGATTTTCTTCCGGGACCGTATCGCCCTGAGTCTGGGGCTGCAGCAACTCGATCTGTTTTTAAGCCGGATTTTAAGCACCCTTTTTCAACAATCCTACAAATTGCCTAAAGATAAGCTTCAGCGCTTGCTTCTGTATGATCCCCAAAATGCCATCACGCCGATTGACTCTTCCCTGGCGCGTTTAACCGGCATCATCTATCTGGGCAACAAAGGACTAAACATGGTCCGGCTGAAAAGTTTTGGCTATCCGATACCACCGGGTTTTATCATCACCACCGAAGTATTTCGTTGCCGTGAGATTATTGAGAGCTACCCGCCGGCAGAGCAAAATTTTAAAGAAAAAATTATCGACAATATCTCAGCCCTGGAAAAAGTGACCGGTAAGATTTTCGGTGATCGACAAAACCCGCTGCTGCTATCCGTGCGCAGCGGTTCCTCCATATCCCAACCGGGCATGATGGACACCCTGCTGGATGTCGGCAACAATGAGGAGATTACAGAAGGCATCGCCGCAACATCCGGTAATGCCTGGTTTGCCTGGGACAATTACCGCCGATATTTGCAATGCTACGGAATGGCGTATGGCTTGAAGCGCGATGACTTTGATGCCATCATCAACGAATCCAAACAACGGCTGGGAATTCCCCTCAAGAGAGACTTCACCGGAAAGCAAATGCGTGAAGTTGCCCTGACATACAAGCAGTTGATCCAGGAGGCCGGTATTGAAGTGGTGGAAGATCCCTACGAGCAGCTCCATCTGGCCATCAAAGGGGTTCTGGCGTCATGGGAATCATCACGGGCCATGGCCTATCGACGGATAATCGGAATATCAGAGGATTGGGGCACAGCAGTTACCGTTCAGGCTATGGTCTATGGCAATATATCCCAGCAGTCCGGCACCGGTGTTGTTTTCACCCATAATCCCCGCTGGTCCGGCGATACCCTGAAACTATGGGGCGATTTTACCATCGGTAATCAAGGTGAAGATGTCGTCTCTGGACTGGTTAAAACCATGCCCATATCGATCTTCCAACAGGAAATCGAAATGCGGGAAACCGATGTTACCATGGAGACCCATTTTCCGGAAATTTATCAGGCATTGAATGACTGGGCCCATGACCTGATCGATGAAAGAGGCTGGAGCCCGCAGGAAATCGAGTTTACCTTCGAAGGGTCGTCACCCGATGATTTGTATCTGCTGCAAACCCGCGATATGGCCATTCGTGAAAGAAAGCAAGTGCTGACCTTTGATTTTGAGCAAGATCCCCAGAGATTGTATCTGGGACATGGTGTCGGCGTCAGCGGGGGAGCCATGAGCGGGCGTCTGGTGTTTACCCTAAAAGATATCGAAGAATGGCGGGTGATGGATCCCGGTGCGAATTTGATTCTTGCCCGCAACGATACTGTCCCCGACGATATCCGGGAAATCCATGCGGCTGATGGGCTGTTGACCGCTCGCGGGGGGCTGACCTCTCACGCAGCTGTCATCGCGCACCGGCTGGGTAAAACCTGTGTGGTCAGTTGTACCAATCTGGAATGTAATGAAAAGGAAAAATACTGTGAGTTTAATCAACTTAAAATAAAATCCGGCGAGCACATCAGCATTGACGGGCACGAAGGACCGGTATATCAGGGTTTAATCAAGGTCAAGGAAACCAGGAAAGGAGCCAATTAGACATGGCCAAGGCGGATTTATCTTCAAGTGGCAGTAAGTTGGGTGTCAACGGATTTGGGCGCATTGGTAAATTGACCCTCTGGCACCACATTGGCCGAAGATTTTTCGATGAGATTATTGTCAATATCGGAAGACAGCCGGGTTCAAGCCTCGAAGACATCGCCCATTATTTTGAGCGAGATTCAACCTACGGATGGCTACACGGCTATCTTCACGGGCATCGCGGTCAACCGGTTATAGAAGATTTAAATGAGGACGATGGCTCGATGATGGTTGATGGTGTTAAAGTGCGATTTTTAAGAACACATCGCAACCCGGTTGAGATTGGCTGGCGCGATCATGACGTACGGCTGGTGGTGGATACCACCGGTCAATTTTTGGATCCGACTCTGGATGCCGATCACGAAGGTGGGGCTCTTCGGGGCCATCTCGAGGCCGGTGCCGAGAAGGTGATTGCTTCTGCGCCGTTTAAACTAAAAAACAAAGGTGTTTCAACGCCCGAAGATGCCGTCACCACTGTGATGGGCATCAATGAAAACGATTATGACCCCAGACGTCATCGGATCATTTCAAATGCTTCCTGCACAACCACCTGCTTGGCACATATGGTCAAGCCCTTGATCAATGCTTTCGGTCCTAAAAAGATCATGTCTGCATCGATGGCCACCGTCCATGCAGCCACCGGATCTCAGGAGGTGTTGGACCGCCTTCCGAAAACCGGCAAGACCGATCTTCGCAAAAATCGCAGCATCCTGAACAATATCATTCTAACCACCACCGGTGCTGCCAATGCATTGAGACTGGTCATACCGGAAATGGCTGAAATCGCCTTTATTGCTGAATCCGTCCGCATACCCGTTCAGACCGGATCTTTGATCATACTGGTAGTCAATTTACAAGAAGAGCCGAGCGGCCCTTTTATCACCCGGGATACCATCAATGACATATTTGAACAGGCGGCCCGCGAAAACGCCCAGGGCTACCTATACTTTACCAACAAACAGAATGTTTCCGGTGATATTATCGGTATGCCGCGGGTTGCGGCCACCATCGAAGGCCACGAAACCCACACCCGTACAGCCGAGGCAACGATTGATTTAAATAAAGTACCCGGTTTGGGAAAAGGAAATTTTGGCAATCTGAAAGAATCGATTATCCGGGTACCGGTCACCCAGGCGGTTATTTATGGTTGGTATGATAATGAAATGGGAAGCTATGTGAATATTTTAGGGGATCGAACGGTATCTATTGCGGAGAGTATCTAACTAGAAACTTATGTTGCGAGTTTCGAGTTGCGTGTTACGCGTATCGCTATCATCATCAATCAACGCGCAACGCGCAACCCGGAACGCGCAACTCTCTGTATGCCGGGTATACGCTAAATGTATTAAAATTGAATCTGGCACACGAGCGTTAAGGTGAGTCGTTACTCCGCAAAGCCGTAGTGGAAGATTTCGTATTCGGTTGTGCCGCCCAGCAGAGCATCGATCTGATCCTGAATCTGTTGGCGCTCATTGCTTTGCACCCATCGCTTCCAGTCTTCTGATGTTTCCCATGTACTGATTACCAAAAATTCATCCGGCTTCTCAAGGTTTCGCATCGTCTCGCCGGTGATGTAGCCGGTTTGTTGATTGGCCATCGATCGCATCTCGCGAAAAAGCGGTATCATTTTTCTAGCCCTATCCTCCGGTACTTTACGTCGAATTAATATTTTAACCGCCATAAGAGCCTCCTCATTTATAGTAGGTTTTTAAATTTCGACTTTGATTGCGCCAATTAAAGTTTACCACGAAGGTCACGAAGTTTGTTAAGATCTCTTAATGCCATTCTTGGTGGTCTTCGTGGTTTTCCTCTTTCTAGATCCCTTTTAAATGGATAATTTTGTGTGCGGTATCCAAAAGAGCTCTGGTAAAACATAATATGCTTGTCGAACCGGGTCAAGACACATTCAGATAAATATTCACCCCAAACGACGGTTAGCTTGATTTGCCAACCTGCGCTAAACTGATTTGAAGCGCTACAAATTCAGCCACATCGAGGGTCTCTGCTCGCCTCGCTGGATCAATGCCGGCGGCCTCCAGTGCTTGTTGCGCCGTTTGCGGTTTAATTTTAAGACCACTGCTCGAGAGGGCATTTCTTAGTGTTTTGCGCCGGTTTCCAAACGCCGCCTTGATCACCTCAAAGAGCATGACTTCATCATGCGCGGGATATTCACGCCTGACGTTAAAATCAACCTCGACGACCTCTGAATCGATTTTAGGAACCGGATAAAAAAGTGATGCCGTCACCGTGGCGATGGATTTAATTTCGGCACAATACGCCAGCATGACCGTAAGTCTCCCGTATTCCTTTTTACCGGGGCCGGCCGTAATGCGACGGGCCAGTTCTTTTTGAAACATCAAAATCGCGCGGCTAACATTTTTGCGGGCCTTTATGAGCTTGATGAGGACCTGCGAAGAAATGTTATAGGGCAGGTTTCCGACGACTATCAAGGGACGATCTATCTTTCCCGCCAACAACGGTAAATCAACTTCCAATATGTTTTTTTCGATAATCGTCACATTGGATCTTTTATGAACCAGTAACTCCGTTTTGAGTAACTGAGTCAACTGGGGATCTTTTTCGATAGCAAAAACATGCTGTGCCGTTTTTGCCACCGGGATGGTGAGTGCCCCCAATCCGGCACCAATCTCAACAACCGTATCCGCTGGTGAAATCTGGGAGTTTCGCACAATCATGCCCGCCGTTGAGGGATCGACCAAAAAATGTTGCCCCAGTTTTTTCTTGGGTCTAAGGTTCCAGGCCTTGAGCAATGCTTTCGGAGAAGTCATCTTTTTTTCAGTAGTTAAAGGTTGTGTTGGTTCATGATTTAACACTGTTCACCACAAAAGCACAAAGATCACAAAGAAATGAAATCGCATTTTTTTCTTAAGTTGTTCCTTGTGTGCTTTGTACCATTGTGGTTTTATTTATCTACCGTTTGGCATTATCTTGACTTTTTGGGGTTTTATCATTAATTTTTACCGCAAATTCCATAGGTTCACCCATTTTTAGCGTGTCAGAAAGCGCACATCTTTTTGCGCGAGGAGGCTCTCATGACGAGAAAAAAGGGCAAAGGTATCAGTTTCGATGCCATGGTAAAATTTTTCATGCAGAATTACAATATCCCGACCAAAAAAGACGTTGATCGTTTAATGGCAAAAATGGATCGATTGGAAAATTTGATCCTGGCAGGTATGGCCAGCGGTGGATATCCGCTAAATGGACAGAGGGGGCGGCGCAAAGCGGCGGTTACGGCAGTGGATATGGTTTTTGAAACCATCAAGCGCTCACGTAAAGGGCTCGGATTTGCTGATATCCAAGCCAAAACGGGATTTGGCGAGAAAAAAATCCGCAATATTATTTTCCGCTTGAATAAAATTGGCAAAATAAAACGCAAGAGCCGCGGCATCTACGTAGCTGCCTGACGCCATATTTCTTACCTGATCTGCAACTTATTGTTACCGGTGTTTAAATCTTGAATCGGTGCAGAGATCGACTGAATAGTTGAATTCTACCGCGAAAGCATGAAAGGACGAAAATACAAAATAGAATAAAAAATTTCGTGCTTTTTATCTATCGTGATTTCGTGGGAAATCTTTATAAAACGACAAGATTATCCAAAATGACCAACACCTTATTAAGAAAGTTATCATGATGAGCAAATTTGTGGATTCCCGAAATTCAGATTTTCGTCAAGGTGAACAGGTGGGTAACTATGCTGTTAAACGGGTCGTGCCTTTAGAGCAGATTCGATCTTTTTTCTACGACCTCGAGCATATCAATACCGGAGCACGGCACATTCATATCAGTAACGAGGATGCTGAAAATACGTTCAGCGTCGCTTTTAAAACCGTACCGGTCGACTCAACTGGTGTTGCCCACATTCTTGAACATACAGTACTTTGCGGTTCCCAACGCTATCCAGTTCGTGACCCTTTCTTTTCGATGCTCAAAAGAAGCCTGAGCACTTTCATGAATGCCTTTACCGCCTCCGATTGGACCATGTATCCTTTTTCGACCCAGAACAGAAAGGACTATTTCAACCTTTTGGATGTCTATCTGGATGCCGCCTTTTTCCCCAAATTGGAAGAATTGAGTTTCAAACAGGAAGGGCATCGACTTGAAATTGAGGGCGATTTAAATTCTAAAGATCCCGATCGGTTTCGCTTGACTTACAAGGGTGTCGTTTACAATGAAATGAAGGGCGCCATGTCTTCACCGGATCAGGTTATGGTGCGTTCGATCCAGAAAGAATTGTATCCGTCAACAACCTATCATTACAATTCCGGCGGAGATCCGGCAGAAATTCCCAAATTGACTTACCAGCAATTGAAAGAATTCCACCGGCACCACTACCATCCCAGCAATGCATTGTTCTATACTTACGGCAATGTGCCATTGGCTGAAAGCCTTGTTGCCATTGAAGATATGGTATTGCAGAAATTCAAGCGGGTCAAACCCGATACGGATGTGCGTGCACAACCACGATGGCGCAAGCCGCGGGTGGCTTCATTTCCATATCCATTCAACCCCAGCGAGGATCCGGCGAAAAAATATCAGACCTGCGTTGCCTGGCTGGTGGGCGATATTAAGGATGCCTTTCACCTTTTAACCCTGGCCCTCCTGGAGCAAATCCTGTTGGGAAACTCTGCAGCACCATTGCGCAAAGCGCTCATTGATTCAGAACTCGGCTCTGCCTTGTGTGACGGTTGCGGGCTGGATACCGATAATCGGGATACGGCTTTTATTGCCGGTCTCAAAGATGTTGAAGCGCAGGCCGTCGAAAAGGTAGAAGCCATTATTTTTGAAACCCTGACCGATCTGGTCAAAAAGGGCATTGATAAGCAACTTATTGAATCAGCCATTCATCAGATCGAGTTCCATCGCAAGGAAATAACCAATACACCTTATCCATACGGTATTAAACTCTTACTGGCATTTACCAGCCCGCTTCTGCATGGCGGAGATCCGGTCAAGATTTTAAAATTTGATGATGATCTTAAAAAGTTGCGTGATTTAATGAAGCGCGAACCGTTTTTTGAGAGTCTGATCGAAAAAAGACTCCTGAACAATCCTCACCGCATCCGACTCACCATGGTTCCGGATCAACAAATGGAGCAAAATGAGACCCTCCGGGTGCAAGACGAATTAGAAGATATTAAAACCAAGCTGTCGCGCTCTGTGCTGGATAAAATCCAACAAGACAGTAAATCTCTTCAACAACTTCAAGAAACCAAAGATGATGTGTCCATTTTGCCGACCCTGGCGCGAGAAGATATACCCGCTTCAGTCCCGATCGTTAAAGAGTCGCAATATGAACCTTCTTCTGTCACCACGATATATCGGCAGCCGACTTCCGGAATTTTTTATTTCGCGGCGTCGGCCGGTGCCGGTAGTCTACCCCCGGAACTGAGCCCGTGGGCCCCCTTCTTTTGCTATGCTCTGACCCGCTGTGGTACCGGAAAGCACGATTACACCCAGATGGCTCGCCGAATTGTCGCCTATACCGGCGGGGTCGGGTCAGCGACTCATGCCCGCACGCGTTATGATCAGGACGGGAGCTGCTTGCCTTTTATATCATTTAGCGGTAAATGTCTGGACCGTAATCAGGAGCATTTGTTTGGCATCATCCAAGAGTTTATCGCCGATTTTGATTTTACCGACCATTCGCGCTTAACCAGCCTTTTGAAGGAATATCGCGCCGCACTTCAAACCATGATTGTCCACAACGGACATCGTCTAGCGATCTCGGTTGCTTCCCGAAATGTTTCTCCTGCCCGGGCGCTCAGCGAATCCTGGAGTGGTATTCATCAGCTTAAAACCATTCAGCAGCTGACTGATGATCTCGATACCCGAAAACTCAATTGGTTTTCAAAGAATCTGAACGACATCGGAAAGCAAATTTTCGTGCGCAACAATTTCCAGATGGCGATCATCGGAGAGAAAGACACCTTAACTGGCGCCAATCGGGCATCAGCGGAAATTTTTAGGCAATTGGCAGACGGAAAAAGCGAAGGATTTGGTCCGCCCCGCATCCACAAAGGCAATGGTTCACTGCGCGAGGGTTGGAGTACGTCAACGGCTGTGTCGTTTGTTGCACTGACATTTGAAACCGTTCGTATGACTCACGCTGATGGCCCGGCTCTGACGGTCATCAGTAAGATTTTACGATCGATGTATCTGCACCGTGAAATTCGCGAGAAAGGCGGGGCCTATGGAGGGTTTGCCATCTACAATCCGGAGGATGGGTTGTTTGGTTTTGGTTCGTACCGCGATCCCCATATTGTTACGACACTAAATGTCTATACCGCTGCAGCAGATTTTATCCGCAGCGGTGCCTACTCAGAAGAAGACGTCAAGGAAGCGATTTTGCAAGTGTGTTCTGAAATAGACAAACCGGATCCACCGGGACCGGCTGCCCGTAAAGCCTTTTACCGCAAAATTGTTTCACTTTCTGACGATATTCGCACCCAGTTCAAGGCGCGTTTGCTATCGTTAACGCGCCGCGATATCCAGCAGGCTTCCGAAAAATATTTTGACCCCCAAAGCGCAAACAGTTCGGTGGCCGTCATTTCAAATGAAGAAAAACTCAAGGAGGCCAATCAACAATTGGCGGATCAGCCCCTTAAGCTGTTGCAAATTTGATGGTCAAAAAAATTTTCTAAAATGCTTAAAAAAAAGTCATTCACTATTAGAAGTGCTAAAACCACTCGACCCAATACCGAAGTTTTGTGTTAGTCTGATCACTATTTAGAAGATACGACAAATGGAAAAAATAGGTCTTATCCCTGCGGCCGGCATCGCCGAACGGTTGGGGTCTTTGGCATTCAGTAAGGAGCTTTTACCTGTCGGCTTTAAGGCGGATAAAAAGCAGTCTGAGCTGAAAGCGGTTTCTACCTATCTTTTGGAAAAATTCCGTCAGGTTGGTATTAACAAGGTTTATGTGGTTATCAGGAAAGGGAAATGGGATATTCCTAACCACTATGGAGACGGAAGTGAGATCGGTGTCCAACTGGCTTATTTGATAATGACCCATCCTTTTGGTGTGCCCTACACATTGGATCAAGCATATCCATTTGTAAAAAAATCGAAAATATTTCTTGGATTTCCTGACATTTTATTTGAGCCTGAGAATGCTTTTGCGGTGGCTGATACCGCCCTTGAGCAAAAAAGCGCCGATTTAATGCTTGGGCTTTACCCCGTGCAAGACAAAAGACAGGCGCAAAAAAGCGACATGGTAGATTTTGAAACAGATGGCCGCATTACACAAATTGATGTCAAACCGGAAGCAACTGAACTTAAGTTTAGTTGGACTTTCGCTATCTGGAAACCGAAATTTACGTTATTCATGCATGACTACTTAAAAAATGATCTGGCTAAAAGACATAAAGGCGCAATCCAAGCCGAAATTTACCTTGGCCATGTTATTCAGGCTGCTATCGAAAATGGATTTTCAGTTTTCGGGCACCCTTTTGCCGATTCTCATTTTATAGATGTGGGACATCCAGATGATCTTGCAAAGGCGATAAGAGATTACTTTGTTGATAGATTTTAACTATGGGGCAAGATCCATTCACCGCTTTTAATTACATGATCTAAAAATTCATAAATTCTTGCATTTCAAATCATCCAGAACCTTTCAATATAAGAACCTCTGACGAATCGATACAATTAACCCCTGACTTGTAAATCGATGCGCAATTTTTTGCTGCCAAGTAGCATACCTGCAATCTGCAAAACAACATATCGATTGATTTAAATCCCATCTAATTCTATAAGTCCGTTAACCGATATTGTATCGTCCAAACGGCTAGTGATTTCTTCAACATACCTAAACTTAAGGTGTGACTCCCGGCAAGTTGTGATATCATATTGCCAAACAAACTTGTAACCGACATTCTTATTCTGTCAAATCAATTACAGGCAAGGGCATCTGAATTTTGAATTCTAATATCTGACCAACTCTCCCCGACACATTTATTTTTCAATCATCATTTCTAGTTGTGCAAGCGTCTCCGCCGGCATTTTGAACGAATGCTCCGCAGCCGGAAATGTTGCGGCCTGCACATCTTTTTTATAAGCCTGCATGGCGTCCAGAATAATAGTCCGGATCTGGGTATATTGTTTGACGAATTTGGGCACAAACTTGTCGAACAGGCCAACCATGTCGTGGG
Source organism: Desulfobacterales bacterium (assembly GCA_030066985.1). NCBI lineage: Bacteria > Pseudomonadati > Thermodesulfobacteriota > Desulfobacteria > Desulfobacterales > Desulfobacterales bacterium. The sequence continues at coordinate 13,572 of JASJAN010000001.1, read as the reverse complement.
TGACCAGTACCTGGCCATCCACCTCCGGTCCGGCACCAATGCCGATGATCGGAACCCTGACCGCTTTAGAGACCAACTTGCCGAGCGGGGCCGGTACGGCCTCCAGAACAATCGAAAATACACCGGCGTCTTCCAGGCCTCTGGCATCATCAATGATTTGCTTGGCTGCTACCGCGTCCTTGCCCTGCATTTTAAAGCCTCCCAGAGCGCTGGCCGTCTGGGGTGTTAACCCGATGTGACCCTGGACCGGAATGCCGGCCTTGACGATCGCATCAACAGTGGGGACGAAATGCATACCGCCTTCCAGTTTAATGGCATCACATCCCCCTTCTTTCATCAGACGGCCGGCGTTGTGAATGGCTTCCCGGATCGAGGTGTTATAGCTCATAAACGGCATGTCGCCGATCACCAGCGGTCTTTTACATCCCCGTACAACCGCTTTGATATGATGGATCATGTTTTCCATCGTGACTTCAACGGTGCCGTCCAATCCCATAACCACCATGCCCAATGAATCTCCCACCAGTACCATGTCAATCTCTGCCTGATCTGCCAACAAACCAAACGGGTAATCATAGGCGGTCAGCATCACCAGTTTACGGCCTTCAACTTTGGCCTGCTGGATTTCTAATATGCTAGTTTTCTCATTGCTCATTATTTGCTTTCTCCTTCTTCTTCATAGATTCATCGGATTTTAGGTGTCAGGTGTCAGAATGGTGAAACCGATGACGTAAAAATTGACAAAATCCGCTCGTTGTCGTCTTTTCCTGACACCTGAACACTGAAACCTGAAACCTTATTTTAGGTAGTGTTCCTCCATCGTTTGAACCAACGCTGTGAGCGTCTGATTGACCGGCGCTTCAATTCCCAAACGTTCGGCTTCACGCACAACAAAGCCATTAATGGCATCAATTTCAGTCGGCCGACAATGATCCACATCCTGCCCCATCGAGGAGCGGTTGGCGGCTGTGGCGCCGGCCACCTGGAAAACATGATCGACGGCATCATTGCGAATGTTGATATCCTGGGCCAGTGCCACACTTGCAGCTTCTTTAACCGCTGCGCGACTGAGATCCTTGGTGCATTCAAGGTCAAGAATCTGACCGTTTTTGATTCCGCTTAGGGCCGTGATGGCATTAATGCCGATATTGACCAGCAGCTTATCCCAGAGCACCGGGCGGACATCTTTAACTGCAGCAGTTTGGATACCGCTCTGGGCGAATTGATCAGCGATTTGCTGTGCCCTTTTGAATTCGCTTTCACCTTGGGACCACATGCCAACAGTTGTGGGGCCGGCACCGGCGTGTCGGATGGATCCGGCCTCGAGCATGGTAGAGCCATGCGCTGTTGTCCCGACCAGGATGCGATCGGGTGAGAAGAACTGTGCGATCGTTTCAGCATTGCCCATACCGTTTTGGAGGGTCATCACCAGGCCCTCTGGGCATGCCAGGTGCGCGGCTGTCTGGGCGGCGGCTTTGGTTTGGGTTGATTTTACAAAAATGAGCACCAGCTCCGATTCACCGATTTTTCCCGGATCGCTAGCGGCTTGCAGCTCGATGTTGCGGGCCTTGCTGTCAAACTCGATGGTCATCCCGTTTCGGTTGACCGCATCGATGTGCTCCTGCCAGACATCAAAAAGCCAGACATCATGTCCGCCTTCAGCCAGAAGTGAGCCGAAGAGGCTGCCCATTGCGCCGGCGCCCACAATCGCAACTTTCATATTTTTCCTCCGTTACTGGACACTCCGATAGCAAACAAAAAAAAATACCACGAAAAAACGAAAACGCGAAAGGTAAAAAGAGTATTTCGTGCTTCTCAGATTCCGTGTTTTCGTGGTTAAAATATGATGTTACAAAATCATTATGAAAGATTTACAGTCCTCTGCTATCATTTAACCAACAGGCCACGAAATGCTGCGGTGCCGCCTCCACCAGCAAAGGTTTCTCGGTCTGACAGCGCTCAAAGGCATGCGGACATCGCGGATGGAATGTGCAACCCGCCGGCGGATTTATTGGACTGGGCACATCACCCTCCATGGGAAACGGCTCTTTTCCGCAGTGGGGATCGGGCATGGGCACAGACCGCAGCAGGGCCGCCGTATAGGGATGACGAGGGGTATTGCTGAAATTTTCAACAGGTGCCAGCTCGACGATCCCGCCCAGATACATCACGGCAATGCGGTCGCTGATATGTTCGACCACACTTAAATCATGGGAAATAAAGACATAAGAAAGCTGAAACTCATCTTTGAGGTCAGCCATTAAGTTGATAACCTGGGCTTGAATGGAAACGTCCAGGGCGCTGACCGGCTCATCGGCAACGATCAAATCCGGTTTCACGCACAGCGCTCTGGCAATACTGATGCGCTGGCGCTGTCCGCCCGAAAATTCGTGCGGGTATTTGTCCAGGTCGGATGCCCGCAGGCCGACTTTCCCAATGAGTTTGGCAGCTACCTTTGTGCGTTCGTTTTTGGTAAGGCTTTTTATGGCACGCAAAGGTTCGGTAACAATGGCATCCACTTTCATGCGGGGATCGAGACTGGCGTAAGGATCCTGGAAAATAATCTGCATGCGGCGCCGCAGCCCTCGCATCTCCTTGGCGTCCAGCCCCATGATCTGCTGTCCATCAAATTCAACATTGCCGCTGGTGGGCTCGACCAACCTTAGAATCAAGCGCCCCAGAGTTGTTTTCCCGCAGCCGGATTCCCCCACCAGGCCAAAGGTTTCACCGCGGGCCAGCTCAAATGAGACGCCATCAACAGCTCGGACTCGAGCCTGTTGTCTGGTAAAGAATCCAGCGCCAAGCGGAAATTCCTTGACCAGATGATTGACCCTTAGTAGCGGACGATCAAACACTTTGTTTTCTCCGATCCGGATAGCGTTTGAGCCAACAGCGTGCGCGCTGACTGTCACTAATTTTAAATAATTCGGGTTGTTGCTGGCGACAGGCATCGAATGCATGTGGACAACGGTCGGCAAAGCGGCAGCCGACAGTCGTCTCCGTCAAGGCGGGAACGGTCCCGGGAATTTCATTAAGCCGCGGTGTATGCCCGCCTTTGTGCTCACCCAATCGCGGCATTGATTGCAAAAGACCCTGAGTGTAGGGATGAAAAGGTTGATCAAAAATGTCCGTCATGCGCCCCTGCTCAACGACCTGTCCGGCGTACATGACCACCACCCGTGAGGCCATCTGGGCCACCACCCCTAAATCATGGGTAATCAGCAACACAGACATATTCAATTCCGATTTAAGACTCAGCATCAGGGACAGGATCTGGGCCTGGATGGTGACATCCAAAGCGGTGGTTGGCTCATCTGCTATCAGCAATTTGGGCCGACACACCATGGCCATGGCGATCATGACCCGTTGACGCATACCGCCGGAAAGTTGGTGAGGGTAATCCTCAAGCCGCTTACGGGCCGCCGGGATTTTAACGTGATCCAGCCATGCCGCTGCTTCTGCGAGGGCTTCTGATTTTGAAAGTGCCTTATGAACCATCAGCGGTTCGGCGACCTGCCGTCCGATCGGCAGTACTGGATTTAAGGAGGTCATGGGTTCCTGAAAAATCATGGCGATATCACGACCCCGAATATGGCGCAATTCTTCAGCGTCCAGGCGCAGCAAATCCTGATTTTCAAATTGGATACGGCCGGTATCGATCCGGCCTGGTGGTGACGGGACCAGACCTAAAATGCTTAAGGCGGTGACGCTTTTACCGCAGCCGGATTCGCCCACCAAACCCAGTGTTTCGCCGGCAGCCAGATCAAGGCTGAGACCATCCACGGCGCGGGCGATGCCTTCGGAAACCTCGAAGCTAACCCTAAGCTCTTCAATGACGAGTAGTTTATCATTCATATCAAGGCTTTGATTAAGCTAACCCCCCCTTTTTGGTTTCAGGTGTTCCGTCTGCGGCGGAACTTTAGAGCCTGACACCCGAAACCTGACACCTGCGGCTCTTCTCTATAACTGATATCGGTTTCATAGTAGCGAAATTATTCTATTAAGCAGGCGGTTGGTACAAAAAATGAAGGGCCGTCAAAGCATAAACCTTGGCGGTTTCAATCAGTTGATCCAGATCAACCCATTCATCGATTTGATGCGGTACGTGACGATCGCCTGCGCCCATGGTGACAATGGGTATATTTTTCATCGAATGCAAAAAAGTCCCATCAGTGGCACCGGGCACGCCTGCGTAAATCGGTGGTTTTTGACTGATGGTTTGGGTCGCCCAAGCTGCGGCTTTGACAATGGGCTCGCTTGGGTCGGTCTGCGTGCAGGGCCTGTCGGTTATAATGTCAACCTGGACTGCCAGATCGGGACTGCGCTGCACATCCAGCATTTGATCGTACTGTACATAGTTCTTACGAACGTCCTGGGCAACATTTTTAGCCAGGATTTTCAGATCTGCGATGATGTCTTGATGAGACTGTGCCGGTGTTGTTCGAACGTCAACCAGCACCATGGCCTCCCTTGGCACAACGTTAAGCTGCGGTACGCCGGCGGATGGGGCCTGAATAACGGTTGGTGTGAAGCTGGGCCAACCTAAATGCGGATCGCATCCGACGGCAGTGGCCGTCTTTTTTTCCAGATGGTGCAGGCCGTCAATCAACCGGGCAATGGCCGGCGCACAGTTTAGACCGGTCAACGGCATGGCACCGTGGCTCATGCGGCCGACGATACGATAACGGGCCCGAACAGCGCCTTTCTGAGAAGTGCAGATCAAGCCATCCTGCGGTTCGCAGATGACAGCAGCGGTTATGCTGTCGGCATGACCTTTGTTTATAAAATCCACCACACCAAGCATTTGGTCTTCTTCATCACATAGGACGCCGCCGATAATGGAACCCTTTAGTGCAATTGCTGCAGTCTTTATGGCCTTCATCGCAATTAGCATGGCCGCCAGATTGCCTTTGGTATCATTGGTGCCGCGACCATACATTTGTCGACCGACGATTTCAGCACCAAAAGGATCGTAGCGCCAGGCCGAAACATCACCGGGCGTCACCACATCGGTATGGCCTTCAAACATCAGGTTGCGATTTTCTGATGCCCCCCGCCATTTGATGATGATATTGGGTCTGTTGGGAGTGACCTGATCGACTTGAACCTCAAAACCCTGCGATTGCGCCCAACGAGCTACTTTTTCCGCCACAGCCTGTTCACTGGTGCCGGCCGCCGGATCCCACACCGAGTTGATGCGCACCAGCTCAGCCGTCAAGGCAATTAACTCCTCGGGGTCGATATGACGAAGAACTTTTTGTATCGTTTCTGAAGGTATCATGGCTATGTAATTTTTTTGAATATATATGGTTTTCCATCCGGTCCGCCCAGGCGGACCGAATAAAAACTACCTGATTCGGACCATTTTTGGATCAAGCGTATCCCTGAGTCCGTCCCCCAACAAATTGAAGCCCAGTACGGCCCAGGCAATGGCCAATCCGGGGAAGATGGCCATCCAGGGTGACAGTGACATATAGGTTTGCGCTTCGTTTAGCATTCGGCCCCAGGAGGCGTGCGGGGGCTGGGTTCCCAATCCAAGGTAGCTGAGCCCGGCCTCGGCCAAAATAGCCACTGCAAACTGAATGGTGCCCTGGATGAGCAAGGGCGAAATAATATTGGGCAGCACGTGGCGCCAGGCAATTGACCACTCACTGATACCGGCCGCCCGGGCGGCGACAATAAACTCCCGCTCCCAGATGACCATCGCCACTGCCCGGGTCAAACGGGCAAATACCGGGATATAAAAAATACCGATCGCCAGCATGGCATTGATCATCGACGGACCCAGAATCGAGGTGATCAAAATAGCGGTCAATACCGCCGGAAACCCGAATAAAAAGTCCGATAAACGCATGATGGACTCATCAACCCACTTGCTGTAGTAAGCCGCTACCAGCCCCAATGTGACGCCAACACTCAAACCGATGGCGACTGTCATCAATCCGACGATGATCGAGTTGACCGCCCCCACCATCACGCGTGAAAGGGTATCGCGGCCGTACTGGTCTGTGCCCAGCGGGTGTTGCCAGGATGGGCCCTGCAGTCGCAGTTTGGCGTTCATGCGGTTGGCTTCAAAAGGGGTCCAGATAAGGCTGAGCACCGCCGCAATAACCACAATCAGCGACAGGATAAATCCGATGGTAAAGTTTTTATTTTTAAAGAAGCGTTTCATTCCAGCTGTATCCTCGGATCGACCGCGGCGTAGGCCAGATCGACGAGAAAATTGATGATGACGACGGCTGCCGCCATAAACAAAACGATATCGCGCACCACCGGTAAATCCCGTTGGCCGATGGCATTGAATACGAGTCTTCCCAGACCCGGCAGAAAAAAGACATTTTCGATGATAATCGCCCCTGCCAGAAGCTGTCCCAACTGAAGCCCCATAATGGTCAGGACCGGTACCAGCGCGTTGCGCAAGGCATGCCCGTAGACAACGGTCCGTTCTTTGAGCCCTTTGGCGCGCGCCGTGCGTACGTAATCCTCACGCAAAACTTCCAGCATCGAAGAGCGGGTCAGACGAGTCAGAATGGAGGCCCGGATGGCACCCAGCGCGAAGGCGGGCAGCAATAGCGCTTTGAGTGAACCCCAGAAATCCGTGCCCCAGCCCGGAAAACCCCCGGCGGAAAACCAGCCCAGTTGGACCGAAAACACCAGGGTCAGCAGGATACCAAACCAGAATTCCGGGGTAGCCAGCCCCAGTTGGGTGCAGAACATGACCGTCACGTCGCCGGATTGGTTTTGATGCCGCGCGGCGTAGATGCCGAAAGGCAGCGAAATGACAAGGGCGAACACCATGGCCAGAAGGGCCAGCGGTCCGGTCACCGCCAGGCTGTCGCCAATTAATTCAAAAACGGGCATTTTATAATGAATGGATTGGTGGCTGCGGCCTAGTAAAAGATTCCCCATCCACTGGGCGTATTGTCCCATAAATGATTTGTCCAGGCCCAGCTCAGCACGCAGATTCGCCAGCGATTCGGGGGTTGCATTGATTCCGAGAATAATCTGCGCCGGGTCACCGGGAAGCACAAAAAGGACCGCAAATACCGCAATGGAGACAAAGAACAGCAGAATCAGCAGGATGAGCAGCTTTTTGATCAAATAGCGGAGCATGCGTTTAATTCAGGGAGGCAGTTTTTATTATTGATGTATTTTCATTTCGGTATTGACCACAAAGAACACAAAGATGCACGAAGACATACCAAAAAAGATTTACTGCTTCGTGTCCTTCGTGAACTTCGTGGTAAAATTTTTTCCGCATAGAATGGAGATACTTAGCATAATACCCAGCTTTCCAACAATGTGCCGATTACCGCTTCCACCACACCTCTGTGCAATCGAGTGCGATTGTGGGGTAATTCTCCCACCAGTTCATCAACTCGATCTTCATGGCAGACAGTGCCGGTGACAGGAACAAAAATCCGTTGACGGCCTCCTCGGCGACGATTTCCTGACAGCGGCCGAACCATTTGGCTTTTTCCGCTTCGTTGGGCGCTTTGAGTGCTTTGGCATAGGCATCCCGAAATTCCTGGGAATCGAACTGGAAATAGTAATCCGGATTGGCATATATGCCGATATCCCATGCTTCGGCGTGTCCGATCATGGACAGCTCAAAGTCTTTTTGCTTGAAAATGCGATCCAGCCAGAAGCCCCATTCAACAATCTCGATTTTGAGTTTGATCCCGATTTGACCCAGCATGTCGGCGATGACTTCGCCTGCGCGTTGTGAATAGGGATAAATGGCCGGCAGCTTGATGGTGGCCGAGAAACCATTCGGATATCCGGCCTGGGCCAGCAAGGCCTTGGCTTTTATCGGGTCATAGGGAAACCGACCGGTCATATCCTTGTAGTAAGGGGTAACAGGCGGCCAGTGGGAGCCGATAACGGTGCCGTATCCGGCCATGACCAGGTCAATGACCGTCTGGCGGTCAATGGCAAGCGCAATCGCCTGGCGCACCAGCTTGTTGTCAAAGGGTTTGGCTTTGTTGTTGGTGGACATGATGACTTCAGAGGTGGACGCTCCCGAAAGCACTTTAAAGCGTTTGTCTTTGGCGATGTCTGCCGCCAGTTCGGGTGCAAACAGCCAGCCGATAAGATCCACATCACCGGCTTTTAAAGCGGCAACCTGCGCACTGGGGTCCTTGATGAAGCGATAGGTGACTTTGTCCAGATAGGGCAGGACCGGGTTCCAGTATTTCTCGTTTCTGACCATTTCCACGCTGTCGCCCCGGGTCCATTTGGCAAATTTAAACGGCCCGGTTCCGATGGGCGCGGCAGCCGTATTTTCGTATCCTTTCATCGGCAGCATGACGGCATCGCCTTCGGCCATGTGAACGATAAACAGGGCGTCAACATCTTTGAGAGTGACCTTCAGGGTCTGACTGTCGGGTGTTTCAATATTTGCGATAACCCGGAAAAATTCAGGATGGGCATTTTTCGTGTCCTGTGCTGCGCCGCGTTCAAGGTTCCACTTGGCGACCTGGGCATTGAAAGCTTCTCCGTTGTGAAACTTGACCCCCTGGCGCAGTTTAAACGTATACACTTTGCCGTCCGGCGACACATCCCATTGGGTGGCCAGCCCGGGCACAAATTGGCCGTTGCGGTCGACTTTGACCAGTCCTTCCATGATATTGGCGAAGACGACCCGATCGATGGCAGCCGAAGCGCTTGCAGTCGGATCCAGCCCCGGTGGCTCATCCCCCACGCACAGCACCAGGTTTCCGCCTTTATTGGGTGCCTCTGCCCAAACCGGTGCAATTGAAAGCGTGATAGCGAATGCCAGAGAAAGTAAAAGCAGTCTCCTCATTATTTTTCCTCCCTTTTTTCTGAAATGAGATGAACATTATTTATCGATCATCAAGGTCGCAGAATGCCGTCATGCCGGCGGCACTCTTAGCTGTCAGGATGGCCCTTATAATGGCTCTTGATAAACAGTCTGCTGCAGCGTGACCGATGTCGGTAACCGCCTGGGCCTGGGTCGCACTGAAAAAACCCTGCTTTTGGGGTAACTTTTGTTTGCCGGTGGCCATGCAAAAAATGGTATCGCCATCAAACATCGTGTGTGCCGGTCGAATGGCCCGCGCCATACCGTCATGGGCCATCTGGGCGACTTTGCAACCCTGGGCCTTGCTCAGCTTGGCATCGGTGGCGACCACTGCAATGGTGGTGTTCTGGGCTGCAGCGGCTGCAGGCAGTGGTGGCAGTTTCACGGCCCGTTTTCCCTGTGGGTCGAATTCCTGCTCGATTTGCAGGCCTATTTCCCATGGTTGCCCGCTGGCGGGATCGATGACTGATCCGCCTGAATTGACAGCGGCCAATGCGGCCACCGTGATGCCGGCGTCCAAAACGGCGCTGGCGGTTCCCAGCCCCCCTTTGATGCTGCCTGCCCAGGCGCCGGTGCCGGCGCCCACGCAGCCGCAGGCGACCGGGCCACTGCCGGCGGCTTGGCAGGCTTTTTCACCCCATTCGGCACAAACTGGGGGAACAAAATCAGATCCACGATCGAGATCATACAATACCGCTGCCGGGACGATCGGTGCGACATATCCTTTATCCAGCGGGAATCCGAAACCGTTTTTCGCCAGCCAACGCACAACGCCGTCTGCAGCGGCCAGACCATAAACCGAACCGCCGGAGAGCACCACCGCCTGCGCTTTTTCAACCAGATTGGTCGGCGCCAATAGATCGGTTTCCCGGGTGCCGGGCGCCGAACCGCGTACGTCAACAGCGGTCACCGCGCCCTCGGTACAGACAACCACAGTCACCCCGCTGGCAGCAACCGGGTCGGTGTAATGGCCGACGGTGATGCCGGCCACATCGGTAAGAGTGTTATATTTGCCCGCAGTTGTCAATTATATGCGCCTTTCCTTTCCAAGAATGGTTTTGTACCAGAATATAGTCAGACTAATATATATCCAATTGAGTTTAAAAGTAAATCAATTAGGCAATCACTGTTGGGGTGTCAAGTCTTAAAAAAAATATTAAGGTTGACTAAATTGGCGATATTAAGATAAAAAATCAGATTTACTTGAAAACAGAATAAAAACACCGTCGCAGGCCTTCTATTTTTGAACGCCTATCGGATGTGAAGGACACCCCATTCAATGATCCAGTTAATCAGAGGATTTAAAGATATTCTCCCCGGCGAAATTGAGCTGTGGCAGGCAATTGAGAAGGTGGCACGTGAGCTTCTGGAAGACTTTGGCTTCCAAGAGATCCGTATTCCCATTATGGAGCGCACCGAGCTGTTTGCCAGAAGCATCGGTGAAGACACTGACATTGTCGAAAAAGAAATGTACACTTTTCCGGATCGCAAAGGCGACCTGATTACGTTGCGCCCGGAAGCGACGGCTTCTATTGTACGGGCTTACATCCAACATCGGCTGCATGCCAAGGATCCGGTCCAAAAACTTTACACGATCGGTCCCATGTTTCGAAGAGAGCGACCGCAGAAGGGAAGGTACCGCCAGTTTTACCAGATCAATGCTGAGATTTTCGGTGTCCCATCCGGGCTGGCGGATGTCCAGCTGATTTATCTTTTAATCACTTTGTTTAAGCGATTGAAGGTCGCTGATGTTAAAGCCCACATTAACTCACTGGGCTGTCCGACATGCCGGCCTAAGTATAAAGACGCCTTATCGGACTTTTTGACCTCCATCAATGACCAGCTGTGCGCCAACTGCCAGCGACGAAAGGATCGTAACCCGTTGCGCGTGCTGGACTGCAAAGTTCCGGACTGCCGGGCGGCGCTGGCGGATGCACCTTCCATCATCGATTATCTCGATCCGGAATGCAAAGCCGACTTTGATGAAGTTCAACAGATGCTGCAAAAATTGGGTGTTTCCTTTGTGGTGGATAAAAACCTGGTACGCGGTCTGGATTACTATGCGCGCACCACATTCGAGATCCAGACGGCGTCCCTGGGAGCCCAGAATGCGGTTGCCGGCGGCGGCCGCTATGATGGGCTGGTCAGTGAACTGGGGGGACCGGATATACCGGCTACCGGCTTTGCGATTGGATTTGACAGACTGACGGAATTGACCGGTCTTGAGACAAAACAATTTTACCGCCAACCGGTTATCTTTGTGGCGGCATTGGGGGAGCAAAGCCGTTTGCAGGCGTTTGAGTGGGTTTGTGCTTTAGGGGCTGAAGGCATCAGCGCTGAGCTGGATTTTAGCGGCAAGAGTCTAAAAAGTCAGATGAAACGGGCCGATCGGCTGGCAGCCGGATATGTTCTGATTGTCGGTGACGACGAGCTCAAAAAGGGGGAGGCTATTCTGCGGAATATGAAAACCAAAGACCAGGTTTCCGTTCCCCTTGAAGGTTTGGTTGAAGCCATTAAAAAGCGAATTGACGCCAAGTAGTTTAAAGCGTTGAAAATAAACTAACAAAATGTGAACCTTTTTCAAAAATAGTAGATCACGCTTTCCGGTTGGCCAGTTGAGTCCGCCTCCGGCGGATTGAGCCCGTAAAAAGAGGAAAATCGTCTAAATTCATTTCATGAACCGGCAAACGGGACAACGGGTAACGGGCACAACTTGTAGCATTCACGCATTTTGAATTGGTTTGTAATCCGCCACGAATATTGGCGGACCCATGGGCGCTAGATGCATTTTTGAAATAGGTTCCAAAACAAGGAGATGATATTGCCTGATCAACTAGGAAACATGCGCAGAACGCATCATTGCTGGGAGCTAAACGCCAGCGATGTTGACAAGGAAGTGGTTTTGATGGGCTGGGTCCATCGTCGGCGGGATCACGGGGGTGTGATCTTTGTGGATTTGCGGGATCGGGAAGGTATCACCCAGGTGGTGTTTAACCCAAAGGTGGACAAAGAAATCCATGCCAAAGCTCATGCCATCCGCAATGAATACGTGCTGGCGGTGCGGGGCAAAGTGGAAAATCGGCCGGACGACATGATTAATCCTAAATTGAAGACCGGCGAGATTGAGGTGGCCGTCACGGAATTCAGGCTTTTGAATAAGGCCAAAACCCCGCCGTTTCTGATTGAAGATGAGATTGATGCTTCTGAAACCATTCGGCTCAAACATCGTCACCTCGATCTGCGGCGTCCTGCAATGCAAAAGAACCTGATTCTGCGGCACCAAACCACGGCTGCGGTCAGAGAATATCTTAATAAAAACGGTTTCTTCGATCTGGAAACGCCCTTTCTAACCCGCAGCACCCCTGAAGGCGCCAGGGACTATCTGGTCCCCAGCCGGGTAAACCCAGGTCAGTTTTATGCCCTGCCGCAATCGCCGCAGATCTTTAAACAGCTTTTCATGATTTCCGGTTATGATCGTTATTACCAAATCGTGCGTTGCTTCCGGGATGAGGACCTGCGCGCTGATCGACAGCCTGAATTTACCCAGATTGATATTGAAATGTCGTTTGTGGGTGAAAACGACATCATGAAACTCACAGAAGGCCTGATGGTCCAACTGTTCAAACGGGTTCTGGGCATAAAAATTAGGCGCCCGTTTGCACAACTAACTTATGAGGAGGCTGTCGGCCGCTACGGGCTGGACAAGCCCGATACCCGTTTTGACCTTGAGCTTAAAGAAATTTCCGATATCGTTGCCGGCTCCAACTTTAAAGTGTTTGCCGACGCGGTAAAAAAGGGCGGCATCGTCAAAGCTTTGAATGCCAAAGGCTGCATACATTTTTCGCGCAAAGAAATTGACGATTTGACGGATTTTGTCAGTGTTTACCGGGCCAAAGGCATGGCCTGGATTAAGGTTAAAGAAGATGAATGGCAATCTCCGATCACCAAATTTTTTACGGATGCCGAAAAGAATGCCTTGGCTGAACGCATTAACATGGCGCCTGGAGATCTGGTCTTTTTTGTTGCCGACCAGCCCAAGATCGTCAACGAAGCCCTGGGTCATCTCAGAAATCACCTGGGCAAAACCCAGGGGCTGATCAACGAAAACGAGTACCATTTCTTATGGGTAACCCGTTTCCCGATGTTTGAATATGATGAAACCGAAAAACGGCTGCAGGCCCTGCATCATCCATTTACGTCGCCCCTGGAAGAGGATATTGCCCGTCTGGCGAAAGAACCTTTAGCCGTAAACAGCCGGGCCTACGATCTGGTGCTAAACGGTTTTGAAATCGGCGGCGGCAGCATCCGGATCCATCAGCGCAGCGTTCAGGAAAAGGTTTTTAAAGCGCTGAATATGGATCGCCAGACCTATGAAGGCAAGTTCGGCTTTTTATTGGATGCGCTGGATTCCGGTGCACCGCCACACGGCGGCATTGCCATTGGTTTTGACCGGTTGGTAATGCTGATGTGCGCTCAATCATCCATCCGGGATGTGATCGCATTTCCCAAAACCCAGAAGGCGGCTTGCCTGATGACCGAGGCACCTTCGGAGACCAGCAAAGCACAACTGGATGAACTGTACCTCAAGCTGAAACCGATAACGAAATAAAACCTCACTAAAGCGCATTCTGATTGATTTTTTCTTGACTTCTGTTAGGATAACAATTATTTAACCAACTTTATTTTGATCCCCAGCAGCTCAGTAGGCAGAGTCCGCCTGCGGCGGATTAACCACCGGGTTGTGGGAA